>JAUNIO010000081.1 GCA_030535355.1 bacterium
GAACAACTCGCGGTCAGCAATCACCGCCAAGCACACACCCACTAGGGCCATGAACACGCCCACGCAGGCCACGAGCACCACCATTTAAGCGATATCGCTGCTTTAATCAACGGCTTAACCCTGCCAGCGCCGGTGCGCGAACACATGCTGGCGGTTTACACTTTAATCGCCGAAGCGGAAAGCCAAGCCCACGACAGCTCTATAACCCAAATTCACTTTCACGAAGTGGGCGCCATGGACGCCGTCGCCGACATCGCCGCCGTCTGCCTCTTAATTCACGAACTGGCCCCGGACATCATTGCCGCTTCTCCCGTCCGCGTCGGCAGCGGTCAGGTGCGCTGCGCTCACGGCATCCTGCCCGTTCCCGCTCCGGCTACCGCTCATCTGCTGCGGGGCATTCCCAGTTACGGCGATCAGGTGCGCGGCGAACTCTGCACCCCCACCGGGGCTGCCCTGCTGCGCCATTTCGCGCAATTCTTCGGCCCGCAGCCGCTGATGCGGGTGGAAAAGATAGGTTACGGTATGGGAGACAAAGATTTCCCCCAGGCCAACTGCCTGCGGGCCATGCTTGGAGAAGACGCCGTTTCCTTCAACTGCGGAACCGGCTGCGCGGATAACGCCGCAATGTCCTGTTCCCCCGCCTCCGACTCCTGTCCCCGCGATGCGGCGGTCGAACTGAGCTGCAATCTCGACGACATGACCCCGGAAGAGATCGGCTTCGCCGTCGAGCGCCTATGGGAAGCCGGAGCTTTGGACGTCTATACCGTCGGCATCGGCATGAAGAAGAACCGCCCGGGAGTGATGCTGTGCTGTCTCTGCCGGGAAGAACAGCGCGAAGCGCTGACCCGCTTGTTCTTCCTGCACACTACTACCCTGGGCATCCGCGAAACGGAGCACCAACGCTCGATTTTACACCGCTCTGTGGCTGTTCAGGAAACTCCGTTCGGCAAGGTGCGCCTCAAAACGTCCTCGGGATGGCAGATACAGCGCCAAAAATGGGAATACGACGACCTAGTAAATATCGCACGCTTGAAAAAAATGGCGCTGCCGCAGTTATTAGAGCTGCTGGAACAGTTCCAAAAACTATAATAGCATTTACCTATTGGCTTACGCCGCACAGGCGCTCGGTTCTGTAGCGCACGGAGGAGACGCGGGAAAGCGCCTGCTGACCGGTGCGCGTCAAAAAGGCCTGCGGTTGGGGCGTGCAGCGGGAGAAGGCGGAGTACGGTTAGCCATTAACAATAGTTTTTCTTAAAGTTAACATTCTGTCAAAAAAAAAAAAAACAATCTGTTACAATTCAGCTACTGGCGTATATTTAATAAAAAAAAACGCCGACACATCCACTTTAAGGAAAATAAATAATGGCTAACCAGGAATATTCCGACCTCCAAGATTTCGCCCAAAAGCAAAAAGACTTGGCCCAGATGCTGAACGAAGCATCCGGTATCGCTGAAAAGCTCAATATGACGGGCTCGCAGAAGAATTTCGCCAAACTCAGCGACAAAATCAACGCCGAAACGTTTAAAATAATGGTGATGGGACGGTTTAAAACCGGCAAATCCACCTTTATCAATTCCATGTTAGCCGAAGAAGTGCTTCCCAGTTTTGCCACTCCCTGCACGGCGATCATCAATCTGATTAAATACGGTGAAGACAAACAGGCGGAACTGTTCTTCCGCGATCCTCTGCCCGCCAAACTGCCCAGCGATCTGGCGGATCGGGCCAGAAAACATATAGAACAATACCGCGGCCGCAATGTGCCTCCTCTGATCGTCGATTACAACGAGATCGAAGATTATGTGGTCATTCCCATGAACGAAAAGGAGCCCGAAGACAACATCCTGGAAAGCCCCTATGCCCGAGTAGAGCTGACCTATCCCATAGAACTCCTGCGCAGCAACGTGGAGATTATCGATTCCCCAGGACTAAACGAGGATCGAACCCGCACCGAAGTGACCATGAAGTATCTGCCTCTTGTAGACGCTATCATCTTTCTGATGGATGCTCCCGCCGCTTGTTCCGAAGCGGAGATGAGCGCCTTAAAAGTCGATCTGCACAATAACGGCTTCGACGATCCGTTTCTCGTGGTCAACCGCATGGACCTGGTGCGTCCCGCCGAACGCGAACGCCTGAAAAAATTCGTTAACATCAAACTGAACGAATTTACCAAAAACAAGATTTACTTCGTCTCCGCTCTGCCCGCCCTCGAAGCACGTCTTAACGGCGATGACAGCGCTTATCAGGAATCGGGCATGGCCGCGCTCTCAGAAGACCTCACGGAATTTCTCATCCACGAACGCGGTCTGCGCAAATTAACGGCTCCCGCCAAACAGCTGCGTTTTCTGCTCAGCAGCGATATCCGCCAAAGTATTGAACGTCAGCGTCAAGGCTTGGAGCACTCGCTGGACGAAGTGCGCCAGCGCTATGAAGATATGCAGGCTAAAGTGCGTGACATCGAAAAGAGGCGCGACCAGCTCCAAGAGAAAATGACGCTGCGCGCCGAGCGGGCCGGCAACAATTTCCGGCGCTGCGCAACCGATTTCACGCGCGACATCAGCGCCAAAATACCGGTCTGGGTCAGCGAATGCACGCCTTCCCAGAAAAGACTGGCCTCCAAATCCGACTGCGAAAAAGCCGCCGAAGAGATCACCGACGTTATCTCCGAGCACATCAAAGTTGAGCAGCAGCAATGGCAGAAAAGCGTCCTGGCGCCTTTGCTTGGCGAAAAGATGCAAGAGATCTGCGACGCTGCCGAAAGCGACTTCAGCGGGATATTTAAAGATTTAGATCTCATCAATAATTCCTTGAGCGGCAATCAGGCAGTCTCCTCTTTTAATGTTTGGGAACGCGTAAGCAATATATCCAGCGACGCCTTGACCGCCGACATAGGAACGGCCATTGCCAACGCGAGTTCCGGCTCCATGGCCAACGCTTTTACATCAGGGCTTTTCCACGCCGGAGCGGGGCTGGCTCTCAAATTCCTCGCGGGACTGAATCCTGTCACGCTGATAGTCGCTCTGGGCGCATCATTCCTAGCCTCCCTCTTTGGCGGTAAAAATCAAAATAGTCAGGGTTCGTCCTTCACTCCCCTTAAAAACGCCATCATTCAGCAGGCGCAGCTTAACTTGGCCGAAGGCGATCGCGAATCCAGTGAAAACATCAGCGAATCTCTGAAAAACGAACTGAAGAAATTCATCGATGAAGCTATCGAAGCCATCAACAAAGAACTGAGCGACGCTCAAGGTCAATTCGAATCCATCAAGCGCACCCTGGAAGCGGGTCAGCAAAATGTCGACGCAAAAAAACGACAGCTCAAAGAACTGCAGGCACAAAGCGAACGTTTAGACGCTAAGCTCAACGAATTCATCTTCAGCCTGCTTCAAGCGTAAGGAAAAATAATATTATGAGCGACAAAAACTATTTTTCGTGGAACAACCTGCGCGAATTAGCCAATATTGATCAACATCTAGCCTTCATTGAAGCGCTGTTGAACAAGCATACATGGTGGAATGATGAAGCGCGTTTTGAAATCAAGCAGCAGCTGAAAGAGATCAAAGCCAAGCAAGAGGACGACAAACTCAATCTGAGCGTCATCGGAGAATTTGACAGCGGCAAAAGCACGTTCATCAACGCCCTGCTACGCCTGGAACTGCTGCGGGCCGACGTCATTCAAGGCACCACCGTAGCTTCAACGGTTCTGTCTTACGGAGGTAAGTACCAGATCGATTTGCAATACGACGATAAAAGCAAAAAAACTCTCCGTTTTAAAGACCTTCAAAGCATGAGCCAGGAACTGGGACAAGCGACCACCGTCTCCAAACAAGCGCGGCCGCTGCGCTGGGTGGAAGCCAAGCTGCCATCTCCCACACTGCAGCGGCAGCTGCGTTTGATCGACACTCCGGGAACCAACGCTTTAGAAGCTTGGCACGAAGAGGTCACCAAATACGCCATCAGCGAGCTGTCCGACTTATCCGTGGTCATAGTCGACGCCAACCGGCCTTGGCCGGCCACCCTGGCTGAGTTCGTGAAAGAGAATTTGCGGGATATCCTGGGACAGTGTTTGTTCGTCCTCAATAAATTCGACGCCGTCAGGCCCAAAGAACGCCCGCGGCTGCTCAAATACGTGCAGCAGCGCATCGGCGGCGATCTCAAGCTTGACAACGTCAAGGTCATCCCCTTCTGCTCCACCGAACTGCTGCAGCGCGGCAGCTGCGGAGAGGAGTCGGACGAGATGTACCAATTAGCTTTAGAAAGCGAACAGCACATCTTCACCCAACTGGCCCGTCAGCGCACCTTGGTACAGACCAAACGCCTGCTGCTGTTGATTAAGAAGCTCTTTGCCTCGCTGCAGGATCACATCGACAGCGAAACCCAAAGCCGCCAGAAAAGCCTCGATCTGCTCAAACGCACCCGCTCAGTGGATATGAAAGCATGGGTAAAACGCCAAACGAAGGATATTTTATTAAACCAATACGGCGAACAAGTCGCCGATCTGAGCAGCAAATACGAAGACGCTTTTCTGTGCAGCGCCAAAGATCGTGAAGAACAAATCATCAAAGATATGCGCTGGGAAAAAAACAGAAATTCTTCTATGACCGTGACAGAAGTTAAAGAAGTGACCGGCAGCCTAGGGCGCAGATTCAGAAACCAATGCGAAGAAATTGCCCAAAGGCGCGGAGATTATGCCAACAAAATTATGGATATAGCCCGTCAGAGCGCTAATCAGTTTGAGAACAGCTTCAAAAAACAATACGCCGATCTTCAGCTCATCGACATACCGCTCCGCCTCGACTTTAATGCCATCTCCCTGTCCGACGTCTCGATTAACAGCGAACAGGCCGACGATTTTATCAATGCCAAAGAAAGCGAAGAAGACAACGCTTTCGGAGGCGGCGCTCTGGGTGGAGCGGCTATTGGCACCATGCTGCTCGGCCCGGGAATCGGAACACTTGCCGGTGCGTTTGTAGGGTCGATTTTCGGAGCCGCAGCCTCGCCCGACGGCGGTGAAGTTTTAGACGAATATATCGATAAAATTCGCCCCAATCTGCACGACGGTTTCATTAAATACGCTTACAGCTGCAGCGATTCCTTAGACGCTTACAGTTTGGAAATCAGCAAGGCGCTGACGCTGGGCTTTGCGCAGTATATTCAAAAATACGCCGAACTTATAGCCCAACGCCTCCGGGAAGAAGAGCAAAAAATCGACGGCCTGCAAAAATCGCTGGAAGCGTTGCAGGGTGATGAGAATGATCTGAAATTCCGCCAAAACAACCTGCAGTCGGTCCTCGCTTCTCTCGACAAACTGCAGCCTGCGGCAGGTAAGGAAGATAAACGGGAGGGAGCCCCTACTTCTGCTGCAGGAAATAGGCTTACCGCTGCGCCGCAATCGGTAAATCTTCATAAAAACGAGAGTGAAAGAGACGATAATGACGCATGTGATGCTACCCGGAAGCACAACATGAGTTACGGTCTGCAAACTTGTGATTCCGCATCGTATTTCTTGAACGCATCGTATTTCTTGGATAGTGCTGCTCCGCAAAAACAGACAAGCCATCATAAAAAAATAAAAAAACGCCGCAGATAAACATCCAAAGAATCAGCATTACAACGATACAGTTTTGACGAGGCTGCCTGATGAGCAACGCTAATCTTAACGAATTTGCCGAATTATGGAATTCTTTCATCACTAAATTCAAGGGACAGGCTCTCAGCCAAGCCATGCAGGGACGGATCACCTGCCCCGCGCTGCAGATGATCCTCAACGATTTGGTTTTAGACTGGGATTCCACTTACAAATCCGAAGGGCGCTGGCTGGACAACTTGCAAAAACAGTATCCCGAGGCGGGAAAAGAGATACATAAGATTATATGCAATGATATGCGCTTCGCTTCTCCTTCCCAGAACGGTGCCGGTTCCTTTGCTCCTTCAAACGCGCAGCTTCCATCCGGGAATACTCATGTTTCCGCACTCGTATTAACGGCAGGCAGCGCAGCCGCCGGAATGGGATTAGCCCATCTGTTAGGAAGGAAACTTCCGGGCAAAGCTGCGGCCGCTCTGCTGTTCGGCGGTACGGCGGGATTCGTGTCGCATCTGTTCTCGCAGAGCAGCGCGGACAACTATCAACAAGACTTATTGCAGCAGCATTTAGCGCAGTTAGAACAGTACCGCCAACAGGTTATCAGCATTTTAAACCAATTGGAAAGCAATAATAATAATTATGGCAGATAACAGCAACGAAATCAACGCTATAACGGAAGAATTGGATGTTTCGGCCCAACTGGAAGCCATGCTGGGCAAAAAGCGAGGAAGGACCGGCAGTTTCAAAGTGTCGTCCGGAAGCTCATATACAAAAACAGAAGCAAACATTAACAAAGAGAATAAAGATATCGATTCAAAAGCTTCTTCAAATAATTCCAAGATTATAGAAAAGCTTCGTGAGCGAAACAACCGGAAGGCCCTAAACCGCCTTCAATCGACGCTCGAATCCGGAAACACAGGCTCCAAAAAGAGCAGACAAACCGGCGCGGCCATATCCGCATCAGGAAGTTCATACACCCAAGCGAGTAATAAAGCCAATAAAAAAAGTGGATTTGCTGTTTTAGCAGAAACAGAAGCAAAGCTTGCTAAAGAGAAATATGAGAAAACGCAAAAGACTTACGGCGCGGCCAACACTTCAACAAGAGTATCGGATAACAAGGACACAAAAAGTGCTGTCAGCACCGGCACAGCCAAAAGCTCGTCCGGAGGTTCATCAGGATACAAGGACGCCGGTACTACCCCCAACGCTTCATCTCAAGCCTCATCTGGAGGCGCCGAACCTATAAGCGCGGAAAGCGCCAGCGGAACCAAGAGTTCATCCAGCTATTCGAGTTCCTCTAATCTAGTAACATCTTGCTGTGATCCAGCATATTACTGCTGTGGGGGCTGTGCACTTGTTGTTTTTTATATAATATTTGAAGTAGTTGGTTATGTGTTATATGGTATACACCTTCATCAGATATTTTAATACATAGAACAAGGAGGCATATTTATATGGTGACAAAAGCCATAAGATGGCAAATCGTTTGTTCCCGCTGCGGCAAAAGCGGCGCTGAGACATTGCAGCGGGAAGACAGAAGGCCAAACGGAACTCCAAACATGGGCGGCAAATGCCCTTCCAGCGCGGACGGAAAACACAAGCCCAAGTGGGTAAAGCTGGGGCCTGCGTATTGAACGCAGCACACCAGTACCATTGGCATCCGCGAAATGGAACACCAACGCTCGATTTTACACCGCTCTGTGGCTGTTCAGGAAACGCCGTTCGGCAAGGTGCGCCTCAAAACGTCCTCGGGATGGCAGATACAGCGCCAAAAATGGGAATACAACGACCTAGTAAATATCGCACGCTTGAAAAAAATGACGCTGCCGCAGTTATTAGAGCTGCTGGAACAGTTCCAAAAACGATACGCCCGCTGCGGGAACTGTACTTCGCTCAGTTTATTCACATAGCATGGCACAGCAGAATCTTGTAAAAGCGGGAGGCGGAATCAATCGGACCACATGTGAGGCCGAACCGCTGACAAGCCTGCGGCGCCGACAGTGAAGGCCGGCGCGAGATTATAGGCTTCGGTATTTACACCGCATTTAGGACTTGACTTTATTTCATTTCAACCAATACGGCTTCTGCGGGTGAGAAGTAATCTGCCGAATTGCTGCTGACTCCGGCGGCTTTATTTGCCCGTTCAAAAGATATTTCTTCGATGTTGCTTAAATAAACAAAGGTCGAATCAGCGGCGGCGTTGGGCATCCTTCCTTTAATTTCGAGCCGGTATTTATAGATAACACCATCGCACATCCAGGTTCCGTCGTTCATTGCGCAATATGTTTTCATATTGCCTATGACTGTTTTTACTGCCGAATTAGCCGTTTCGCTTTCTTGGTTTTGTTGGCCGCACGCCGCCAAAATGCTTGCACCCGCAGCAATCAACAAAAGACCAATAATGATTGACAACGCTTTTTTTTCATTTCTGTCACCTCGACCGGGAAGGACATCTGCCAAAATATTAAAAACGTCCTGGTAATAATCCGGACTCATAAAAAAATTACCGCTCATAAGGCCTCCTAAGCGCCGCGCCGGAAAAAGAACGGACATTTTCTTTTCCGTCGATGCAGCGGACCGCGTCAAGCCCGTCCGGCCTGCGCGAATTCCCCTCACAAAGAAGTTCTATTTTAACAATCACATTTATTCCTGCGTTAACACAAAAGAAAACTGTTATTTTGGCCCGCCGCCTGCATAGTCCGACCCACACGCTTCTCTCCTCTGAAAGCTGCGCCAATGTGAGCAGCGCTTCGATCTGTCTGCATATACAAAACAACCGCATTGCCCTGCTGCCCGGACATATTATAAGTGTTCCGGGCAGTTATTTATAAATCATCCCCCAGCTGCGCAAAGCAGATATAAAACTGAATCTATCTGACACCAAAAAGTACAAATATTTTCCGATGCGGTCTAACAACGTCAGAATATGTCCACCTGACCGTTTATAATACACGCACTTAACGAAATTCCTCAGGGAATCCGCGTGAGCTGCGCTTATTGCTAATTCGATACAAACTCAATGGTGCTGACTGTAAAAACATAACACACATCAATTATTGCTCAAATCATTATCGCTCAAACCGACAGACTGCAGATTAGACGTGCTCAAATGGAACAACGAAAGGACGGAGCCGCTATGGAAAGCAATTTTTACGACAAAGTCGCCGATTATATCAAAAACTCCGACAAAACCGAGAACGAAAAGAACGAACTGCTGGAAAAGCTGGAAACTCTCAAAAAAATCCGCGTCAATATCCTGCTGGCCGGAGCCACCGGATGCGGCAAGAGCTCGACCATCAACGCGCTCTTTGAGACGCAGAAGGCCAAGGTAGGCGCAGGCGCCGATCCGGAGACCAAAGAACTCGCCCCGATGCAGTGGGGAGACAGCCTCTTCATCTACGACAGCCCCGGCTTGGGAGACAGCCCGGAACACGATGAACAGCTGCTGGCGGACATTAAGAAAAAGCTGGCGGAAAAAGACGGCGACGGCCGCTGCGTCATGGACATGGTTTTGGTAATTCTGAACGGCAGCTCCAAGGATCTGGCGGTATCCTATCACCTGATCGAGGAGATCAGCCAAGTTCTGGGCGGTAAAGAAGAGCGGCAGCGGCGCATTCTGGTCGCCGTCAATCAGGCGGATCAGGTCCTGAAAGGGCGTCACTGGAACGCGGAAACCTCCGAACCGGACGAAATTCTGAAGGAACGTCTCAAAGAAACGGTCGCCTCCGTGCGGAAACGGATCCTGGACGGAACAGCGCAGAAAAACGCCGAAGGTGAAATCATCGAAGGAACCGGCTTGGAGGTGACGCCGATCTGTTACAGCGCCGGCTATATGGACCCGGAAACCGGCATCCAGGAAAAGCCCTATAATTTAAACGCGCTTTTGACAGCGCTTCTCTGCCGTCTGCCGGAAGAAAAACGCAGCGCGGTTGTCAGCGCGCTCAACCAGGATTTATTTGACGACAATCCGTACGCTTTCAACGAAGAGCGCATGCTCTCCAGGACTGCCAAATCTTTATACGAGTTCGGCCAGGGAATAGTCACTAAAATAGGAGACGAAGGTTTTGACAGCATAACGCTCGCCGGAGACATGGTTAACGAGCACGGAATAGCCGCCATACCGTTCGGTCTGTTTGAACTGGGGCACGTCCTGCTGACGCTGCCCGTAATGGCGGCCGGGGGCGCGTTTATCTACGCCGGAACGCGCCTGGAAGATTTGGACTATAAGCTGTCCCGCAAAACGGAAGACAGCCGGTATGTCCACAGCTGACTTAACGGCAGCCTCCGCCCGAAAATATGCCGTACGTTCCGGGCGGCGTAACCATAGACACACCTTCCCCGCTCCGGGCTGCTATACAGCCGCATCCGTCCGCAGCAGACAACAACATAATTAATTGCCGGGCAGCACTGGGAATGACACAATATGTCTATCCGCGTGTTTATAATAAAAGTGCTCCGCAAAGCTACGCGCCGAGTCGGCAGTCTGCAGAAATAACATCTGCTAATTACCGTAAATTACCATCTCAGCGCGTTGACCAAATAAACTATAAAGTGAGGCATATCGACATGGATAGAGTAAAATGGATGAGCGTTTGTACCCGCTGCGGCAAAGCCTGCGGTACTCCGCTGACCATCCAGGCGGGCAAAAGGCCTACAAACACCCCGTACCCGATTAACGGCAAGTGCCCCTCCAGTCCGGACGGCAAGCACAAGCCTAAGTGGGAAAAAGGCTAATTGTCAATGCAGATTATAGTACTGCTCTGCATCTCTCAAATGTTTTATTAATAAAGGAGAACACTATGGGATTCTGGGAAATGGCTGGCAAAGCGGCCAAAGCTGTTGCAAAAGAAGCTCAGAAAAATTCTGAGCGTATGGCGGAAGAGGCTAGAAAAAATTCTGAACGTATAGCCAGACGCAAACAAGAGCTGGATATGTGGGATGATGATCTTCTAAAGTCGATAGCCAGAGATGAAGATGCTGACTCAATAGATAAATATGCAGCAATTGCCCTCCTCAAAGAGCGTGGTTACGGCAGATAGGTTAGTAGGCCAAAAGCCAACCGAAATGCCAACAAACAACCAATAAGAGCAGAGAGCAGCAGTCAGCTTCTGCCGAACAATTCTCTTGTCAGCGCATAGAGAGCTTCCTCAAATAGCTGTCTGTGCGCCTTTTATTACGGCGGTCAGTCTCCTGACAGAAGTCATAATCCGACAGCTTGTACCGGACTGCAGACATCCGCAGCGCTTCTTCCTGAGCCGAAAGCATTGTCAACCGCTCAATACACTTATTACAGTGCTTATTATACCGTTTAATATGGTATAATAAGCACTGTTCGGAGTTTCTCCCGGCATAACGGGCAGACGCTCTTTCGGTTCCGTATTCGGAGTGTTTTTCTTTGAGGTGCAATAATGGCTAATTTCAACACTATGGATTCGTTAAATCAAGTACAAAGGACGCTTGACGAAGCGAGAAAAGCTCTTAATGAACCCAACCGCACTATTGCGAACAGCGATATTCCCGACGTACTGGGAGCCGTTGCGGGAGTAGCTCCCGGAGCCGGACTGTCGTTAGCTGCTCTCTACGGACTGGGCGTCACCGGCTTCAGCGCTGCCGGCATCACCTCCGGTCTGGCGGCAGCAGGAGCTTGGGTCGGAGGCGGAATGGTGGCCGGCGTCGGCGTCCTGGCCGCTCCGGTGGCCATCGGAGGCATCGTCGGCTATGGTATTTTTGCCAAGCGCAAACACAAAAAACTGATGCAGGTCAAACAAGAGACGTATACTGCTGTTATAGAAAAGTATAATGAAATCATCCAAGAGCTTCACAGCACAAATACGCAAAATCAGGAGCGAATTGAATATCTCAAAAGCATTGTCACTCTGTTAGAAGCCGCCATGAAAGACCTTAAATCCGACTTAAACGCAGGATAATCGCACAGATGCTTTCTCGAGACGACAGAAATAACATCAAGATATTCAAGCATCAGCAGCATCAGCTCCGCGAACTGCAAAGCAGCGCCGCTGCCTCTTCCGCCGAGTTGGAAGACACCATTGCGAAAGCCGAAGCCATGCTGCAGCGCCTGGGCCTTAAACAGCCGTCCAAGAACAGCACTGTATGCACAAGATCCGCCCCTGAGCCAAAACATGCCCCGCCGGCTGCGCCCAAAAGCTATGCCGAACTCCTGAACGCGGCCGAAACTGCCCTGGGCCGAGAAACCGAATTCGATTTTTCCGACATCCTTTCACCCGAGGAAATTGCCCGCGCTTTCGCCAGAGTGAACGAAATTGAACGTCAGTTCGCTCTGGCCACCGGGATTCTCAACAAAAAAGACCTGTCTTTCCTCATGATCGCCGCAGCCCTGCAGACGGTAAAATGGGTGCTGTTCCCCCCTGTCGATCTGCAAAACTTCGGGAAAAACTTTAACCCTGACGACAGACTGAAGCACAACGACCCATCGATAGAAAACGCCCATAAAAAAACGCTGAAAGACTTTCAGCTCAGCCATCAAAACGAAGACGGCTCCTGGGAATGGCAGATGCGTAAAGATCAGGACCATCCCAAGACCTGGTCGGAGATCCTCTTTACCACAGTACCTTATGACAGAATCAAAGGAGCGGCAGCTATCGACGGCCTGGTTCTCTGCGGCAACAACCACCGTCTGAAAACCCTGGGACACGATCCCGTCTTGGGATGGATTTTCGGCACGGCCAATATACTTACCGATACGATTACCTTCACGGATTTATCCTCATACCGCGTTACCACCGTCATCCTTAACGAACGCGTGCCACTGGCGCTGATTTTGCAGAAGACTGTCGATTACGCCTGCTATGACTGGCACTGTCTGGCGGCAGCCCTGACGGCTCAGGGAGCGCATATCGCTTCTGACGCCTTCACCAAAAGAGGACTGCCGGTCCCGGTACTAACGCTCTTCAATCCGGAATTGGCCGGCAAATTATATGATGAGCATTACGACGCCCTGTGCCTGGCCCGCGATACCAAGACTGTCGGCGTTATTGCCGCTTCCGCCGCGGTATCCGCCCTGATCAACCTCATCATCGCCATCACGCACGGATTGTTTTATTCCCCGGCAACAGACGGCGTTTCCCGCGAACTGTATGAAGTCCGGACCAGAAAAATTATCCTCATCTCCAATGCGCTGGCCTCGGGCAGCAATATCATATATTCCTATCTTTCCAAAAACTGGAACAAACTGGACATCGGAGGCATCTTGGTGACCGTCGGAAGATTATTTGCCGACATCCGTTTTATTCTCCGCCTCAAAGAGGAGTTCATCCAAAGAGAAATTGACCAAGATCTGCAGCGGGAAGTGCAAAAACTCGACAATCTTTATGCCGAAATCATAGGCAAATGATACGGCCTGCCGACACAGCGCAGATTATGCGCGCAGCGCCTCTGAACTAAGCGAAGCAAGACTCCGGGGCAAATGCCTTAGCCAAGCTGACGGCATACTTCATCAAGCGTTTTTCGATTTAAAATAATTATCTATTCTCACCTTGGCATTTTGCCGGATATTCTCGTAATAGAAGCCGTAGTCCCAACTGTGATAGCTCTGCGTGCCGAACATATCGTGATGCTTCACCGCCCAGCGCTCGGGATCGGCGCTGCGGCAGACCACCACCCCGCGCTCTAAATCGATCTGCGCGTCGGCGAAGCCCTCCTCGTGTTTGGCCTTGCTGTTCTTGCAGAAAAACGATCCCAGATTCAAATCGGCCGGAGCATAGGTGTCGTCCAAGCGCCAGTTCAAAGGATTAATGCAAACCGATCCTTCCCTGACCACGACATTGGTCTGTCCCGCGTTAGCAGGGCCTTCCACGTTCCAGGAGATGATCACCCCAGTATCATCGGGACCTGAGGCGAGATGCAGATGGGGATGCTCCGCCAGCCAGTTTTTCGTCACCGAAAATCCCAGCACATAAGCGGCGATCATGCGCTCCAGCAGTTCGGGATGCTTGGGAAAATATTGCTCTAAAGCCAGGCAAAGCATGGTGGAGCCCTGCGAATGGCCCGCCAAAATGAAAGGCCGCCCGGCATTGCAGCGGGCAAAATAGTAATCCAGCGCCGCAAATACGTCCATTTTGGGCACGGTAAAATAGGGTTCGGCCTCTGCGCTGCTCTTGCCGATCATCAGACGGGCATCGAGCTGGCGGTAATAGGGAGCATATATGTTAGCCAAGGGTTCAAAGACCGAGGCTTTGGCCTCCAATTGGTACGGACCGTATTTGCGCATCCGCTGGTTATCGATAGTGCAGACTTCGGCATCGCCGGGATTCTCGGGCAGATAGGTAGTAGCCATCAGGAAGAAGACATCGACATCCTTATCAGGACGGCGCACCATGGACAGCCAATTAGACGGGCGAGAATAATCGGAAGGCTTGACCCCCTTGCCGGTCAGCACCCACTGATGTTTCATTTTAGCCATAACCCTACCCTAATAAAAAAGTCCTTTCTCGAACATAATCCAGCCTAACGCAAACAACGCTGATCAATTGTCTTAGTCAATAACCTGACAGTTTGCTCTGGCTGCACTGCTGCCGTCCCAGCCTCAAATACAGCTGCTGCTTGACATTTATAACAAATATAATATATTTAGTCAACACCTCATTTAACACCGCAAACACTAATTAAATCGAGTAAATAATACGCCATTATTTACAAAAAGCATCAATCTTTGTAAACCATGGCGTCAGACAGTAGCTGTATCTAATAATCTGTAAAAAAAAAGAGCTTCGAACAACTATCGAAGCTCTTTACTTGGAGCCAAGAATCAGACTCGAACTGACGACCTGCTCATTACGAGTGAGCTGCTCTACCAACTGAGCTATCTTGGCAAGGATCAAATATCCTTTGATACCGGGGGATATTTTATCATATCATCCGCAACTTGTAAAGAGCGCAGCGACGCGCCTGCCGCAAAATTAAGTGCAGCAAGCTGAAAATCACGGCTTTGTATTTTGCAGAGCCCGCTTGGCAGCGCGGCGCAAAGTACTCACCTGATGGGGAAGAACATGGGCAATAGTTCTTGGGGCTACCTTCTCTCGCAATTCTGCATCAGAAGCCCGCAAGATATTCTCCGGTTTCAGCAAATCCACGATTTCTGCCAAGCCCGGAAACTCTTTGCCTTGAGACCAATCGTGTTTTTTGTTGTAGGGGCAGGCATCCTGACAGTCGTCGCAGCCACAGATCCATTGCCCGAACTGTTGCTTCTTGAAGACAAACGGCACATAACCTCTGCCAAATGTAGTCCACATCGAAACGCAGGACATAGGATTCATCGTATAGGGAGCCGACAGAGCCTTGGTTTTGCAGGCCTGCTGGCACAGCGTGCAGCTGTCAGCGCACGGTTTAAGACTGCATTCCTGCTTATACACGCACTCTTTGTCGATCAGATAGCCTTCCAGTTCGTAATAAGAACCTTTCAAACCGTAGAAAAAGTTATTCTTTCTGAAAACACCCAAGCCTGCGGCCACAGCGGCATGACGCAGCGGCAGAGTGCGCACCGGCGCATATTTATCTCCGCCCAGCCAGCGCACCCCCTGCTCGGTAAGCCATTCCTCAAAGCGCAGCCTGTCCCGATGCGCCTGACAGTCTGGCACTCCTTCTGGAGAAAGAAAAAAGTGTTTAGCATATCTGCCATTTAATTCTTTGGGGAAACGGTATCTGCCCAACCAAAAAGTGCAGATTATCACGGATTTTGCCCAAGGGAATTCTTTCTCGAGACGAGTAAACGCTTTCATCTTACTATAGATGAGAAAGCTGAGTGTAGTTTTTTTTAGACGTTCCTGCAAACGCTCTCCATATCCGTTTAAATCAGCTATAGGAATGATGCCACAGTCATCATAACCGCACTCTAGCGCTCTCTCGCGTATGCGCTGAGCTAAAGCTTCATCGTTCATAATATCCTTTATTGCCATCCAGTATAATATTCTGCTTGTCTGTATCCTTCCTATTTTGTCAAGCCAGAAATATCGATAGTTCAAGCTTTAGGGGAAGTTAGGCAGTTCGCAAATCAGCTAATTGCTAACTCAATGATATTGATCCTGTAGGCGCGGCCCTATTTCGCATACTCAGATTATTCTCCTTTTACTGCTTAGACATACTATGTGATAGCTTAAGGTTATATTCTATTGCCAGCATATTGCTAATGTTCTCATCAATGTCATTTAGTTAAGGCTCAATGTCGTTAACT
>JAUNIO010000122.1 GCA_030535355.1 bacterium
GATCCTTAACGCCCGCACGGCCTACCTTAATAGGACGGCTAGAGCGCATACAGAAGAGCGCCAAACTGTCTTTACTGACGCGGCGCAGGGCCGGGTTATCGGCGTTCCATATCTCCACTGGGGACAGTTTGGAAAAATGCGCTTTCGCTCCGAAGGGGATGCGGTCTAAAGTCTCTAAAAACTGCCCTAAAAGCTCTAAAAAACGATCCCAGGAAAGAACTTCCTGTTTCTTCACCTGTTCATTCAGAGCTTCCGGTTTATAAGCAATATTGGTTCCGGTATATCCTTTGAATAGGCGTTCGAATTTATCGTGATGGTCCCTAAAACGGCGCTCGATAACCTTTGCTTGAGCGTTACGGGGCAGAGCGAAGGTTACTTCTATACCCAGATCGCCAGTCAGACAGGAGGTGATGCGCTCTTTGTCTTCATCGCTATAGCGGCGACGGCCTCCGGCAAAATCTTTCGACCGATAGTCGCGGCCGTTGTCCAGATATAGGGCTTCAGGCAATCCACAGCGATCTGCCATATGGTAGAAACTCTGGAAGATATGGCTAGAATTAGGAGCTTCGGGGTGGGGACACCATCCCAGGAAGCGGCGGGATTTCATGTCAACCCAGGCAGTCAGCCAGGGACGGACGACTTTTCCGTCTGGCATCTTCACCATAAGGTCAAACTGCATATGATCGCCAACCGCACACTGTCCAGCAATCAGCTTAGACAGATCGCGCTCGATATAATAGCCGTATTTGCGGTTATAAGCAGAAGCTCCGTGGCGGGCAAAGTATATTTCCTGTTCGCTTATATTTGGATCGTGCTTCAAACGGTATTCGAAAGCGCCTAAACTGGGGCATTCGCCTTCGTAGTGCTCTGTATAATAGCCGCGGGCTATAATCCAGGCCGTTTTAGTGCTGACTTTGCCCTCTTTGGCGTAAACGCTGTAAAATACGCTGAAAACATCATCCTCGATAATGCTCTGGCCTTTGCGCTTGCCGTAGCCGGTCATCAGGGCGTTTTTGCCGCCCTCGCTGTACAGTTTACGCCAGCGGCTAAGGGTGGAAAGGCTGCATTTGCAGGGCCGATCCGCGTTGCGGAGGTTGTATTCATCCACCCAGGCCATAGCCTCTTTCTGACTCAGCCCTTTGGTAGATTCCAGGATGTAAACGCGCCGATCAACTTCGGACTTCTGCCAGTCGGGAGCCTCTAAATATACTTTGTTGGCTTCGATTACGGCAGCAGCCTCGGCTTCAGCTTTGGCGCGGGCTTCCAGTTTGGCCTTGGAGGGCCGGCCTCCGCGTTTGGCTTTAGCGACCTGCTCGGCGATGCGCTGCTGTTCGTAATAGCGCTCCTGAGCTTCTTTGGGGAGGGAGTCCAGGGAGATTTCCCATTTTGGACCTGTCGGCCCTGGCGTTTGTCGCGCATCATACATGTTAGCTAACATTCGTCGATACAACGTACTATAGCTAATTTTTGATATTTCAGCTGCTTCGTTAATGCTTATATACAACATCGCAACCACCCAGTAAATCAGCTATAGATACACCAACGACTTCAGCTATTTGAGCTAAAATCTTTAACGACGGCGTGCGTTGTCCACATTCATAACGGCTAATAGTAAGCGGCGCACAGCCTATTGCTTTAGCCAGCTGCACCTGAGTTAAGTGTGCTGACTTACGAGCTGCCTTTATAGTTTTAGACACTTCGATAAGCATATTTACTACTCCATTGTGGATAACTTATTCTTAAAATACTCCATATTGGATTACTTGTCAAGTGGAGGTAAGAATAAATATCTAAAAAACTAATCCACTATGGATAACTACGGACTACCGCAAAAGATTAAAGAAGCGCGACAACTAGCAGGTCTTACTCAAACCGAATTAGCTGATAAAATATCAATGAACGGAAAACTAACTATTAGTAGATATGAAACAGGGGAAAGATGCCCCACAATTAAGGTTTTAGTTGACATAGCTAAAGCAACAGGGTTCAATGTTGGGTGGTTTTTTGATGACCCTCCAGATTGTCAGCTATGTCCTGAAGATGAAGAAGTGCTAAGCTTATTTCATCAGTTAAACCAAGACGGAAGACATTACATACTTGAATGTCTTTACAATGCAACGGTTTCCAAACGCTATGAAAAATAAGAAAAATAAGAAAAATTAAACATAGCCTTTGTTTTCCTATTTTTCGGGCTTTATCGCCATTTTTGCCCTTTTAGGTTTTTCGGGGTATTTCAAAATAGTTTGAAGCCACAACGGCAGCGGCTTTTGCTATACTTCGAACATGGATATTCCGGAGGATATAGAGGCGTTTACCGCGCCCATAAAAGACCGTCAAATAGGCGATCTCGTGGCTAAAATGTGGGCTGCCAACCGTGCCGCCCGTAATGAGCACGTAGCCAAGGGCGGCAGTTTTTGTCCGCGCTGTAAATGCTGGCTAAAAGCGGGCCAGGTCTGCCATTGTAAACCTTCGGAACCCGTTCAAACGCCCTTAAAACCTCCTGAAATAG
>JAUNIO010000082.1 GCA_030535355.1 bacterium
CTGGCACTCTCTATGAGCAGTTCGCTTTTCTGGGCTTGCCTAAATGCAGCACTGTGGCTATAGGCATTTGCGGCTGTCTGGATACTGAGCTGGATCGTCAGCGTTTTAAGTACGGTTTGGCGGCCATGCTTAAGAAGCTGCGCCCGGAAGCTGTGCTGGTCTTTGGGGAGAAGCCGGATTCGTTTTTCGCCGATTTCAAACATCTGGCGCAGTTTGTGCCCTGCTTAGAGGATAACTGTATATTTACGAGCGGCAGTGCCGCTTTATAGTTCGTCCATTAAAACGAAGTCTTTGAAGCGGATGTGGCGGACTGTGCTGGTACTGTAGTCGAGGTCGTCATTGGTGATGACAATTTTCTGACAGGAATTGTCGAGTTTGGAGAACGGCGTGAATTCGCGGGTATAGGCTTTGTCCTCGGCAACCGAATAAGCGGCTTGGATGAGGTACTGTTTGCTGCCTTTAGCGGCAGCGAAATCGATCTCCTGTGATCCTGTGTTGTAAACCTGAATGGTATAACCCATGTAAACGAGTTCGTTATATATGATATTTTCAAAATTGTGAGCTAGATCGTAGCGGTTGTTCAGCACCCGAATTGAATTCAAAGCCACATCTTCGTTGTAAACTTTGAAATAGTATTCCAATTCGCGTTTGGTTTTAGCGGAGTACTGTTTTACAGTGGCTATGGCATAGGCTTCTTCGAGATAGCCGATATATTTTGTTATGGTCGTTAAGGAACAGGGTAGTCCCGAACTTTTCATGTATTTTTCAATGGATCTAGCGGAGAGTATTCGGCCGTTGGATAAAAAGACAAAATTGGCGATTCGTTTGAAAGCTTCGGTTTTGCGGATGCTGTAGCGGTTGATAATGTCGTTGATGATAATGGTTTCGTTCAATTCATTGAGGTAAATCCTCTGTCCGCTTTCTCCGCTGAATTCGATTCGCTTGGGAAATCCGCCCCAAATAATATAGTTGATTAGCGGAATATCTTTATGAAGTTCGCGGGCATATTCCGCTAGTTCTTTGTAAACAAAAGGGCGTATTCTGAAGGAAACGTAGCGCCCGGAAAGCTCTTTGGTGAATTCTCTCGACAACAGTTTAGAGTTGGAGCCGCTGATAAACACAGAACAGTTTTTTATCCGTAAAGTCCGGCAGGCACCGGCCCAGCCGTTAACTCTCTGAACTTCATCGAGAAAAACATAGCATAAAGTGTTTCGGCGCTGAGATTCAACGTAATTCAGCAAGGCCAACTCGTCGGGGATGGCCGTTAAAGTGGCCGTGTCTTCGAAATTTAGAAATATGATGTTGTCTGAGCGGCTTTTGATCTCGTTAAATATGGCGTTGAGGATAACGGATTTGCCGCAGCGCCTTATGCCGGTGATTACCTTTATCAGGTCGCTGTCATAGAATTCTCGGATGGGGGCTATGTATTTTTCCCGTTGAATCATATCTCTCTGTCCTGCCTTGCCATTCTACTGGACAGTTTAGTCTAATTTGGTAATTTTGTCCATTGCTGCTGGGCAATTTTTTACAATATGTCAAAATTGTCCAGCAGCAATATATTGAGGCAGATTAGACAGCCTGCGGAAGAAGCGTTTGACCGTGAAGCGACGGCTGTCAACGCTGACAGTTGTGTGGAGCGCCAATTCCGCTTGGCCGAGGCTAAACCGGACAATGAGAGCTTGAGCAAGGCTTAGGGCTTTGCGGAGTGCGCTCGGCAGAACCCAGGCATTGGGCGTATTCAACTGATCCGCCGGGAAAAGAAAATAGCCTGACGGGCGAGTTTTAAGCGTCTGGATATGTATCTTATCGCATTGTGGGACAAGTTGGCCAAGGCTATGAGCAATGAAGAGTTCTATTGCGATGAACTTTGCCGGTTTAAAGGAGTGATTACTCTTGATTGTTCCCTTTACCGCGACATGCCGCTGAGAATTCAGGTCCTCCACACCTAACGCAGCCGTATGCTGGGCTATCAATGCCAGCGTCGCGGGGGGTACGTGATCGCCAACGTGCGCTGGGGTAATTACTTGGAACCCTGTTGCTCGTGCTATGAGACCATTATAAAAACTGACAGGGCAGGAGTGAAAAATGTTATCGGGGAAAACATGAGCAGGCAGTGATAACTACCCTACAAAGCAGCTTTCTAAAGTAGCAGGAGAATATAACGAATGCTGTACGATCCGCATCTTGATTTATTTCTGCAGGCAGCGGAGCTTGGCAGTTTTTCCAAGGCAGCCGAGGCCTGTTTAATTACGCCTTCTGCGGTGATCAAGCAGATCAATATTTTGGAGAGCGATCTCGGAGTACGCCTGTTTGAGAGAACGCATCGTGGACTGAAATTGACTACGGCTGGCAAATCTTTGAAAAAAGATGCTCCTGAACTGATACGGTTAAGCCGGGAAATGGCTTCGAGGGCTGTAGCCGCCATGAACTCAGACGGGCATATTATCCGCATTGGCACTTCTCCCATGACTCCCGCTGAAGTTCTAGTGGAACTGTGGCCGAAGATGTCGGAAAAACTGCCGGGACTGAAATTTCAGTTAGTGCCTTTCGATAACACACCGGAAAACGCGAGAACGATCCTTAAAAATCTCGGCGTAAACATTGACGTAGTAGCAGGGCTGTTTGATGAAGAGCTGCTGCGGTATAGGGAATGTGCTGGAATCCAGCTTTCCCGAGAGAAGCTGTGCGTGTCCTTTTCGGTCAATCATCCGCTGGCCGCGAAAAAGAGGCTTTCCATCAGGGATTTGCACGGCGAAGAACTGATGATGCTGACGCCAGGAAGCATGGGCAGTATGGATGCTCTCAGAGATTATCTCACGAAAAACCATGGGCTGATTACTATAGTTGATTTTCCGTTCTATAATACTGAGGTTTTTAATGACTGCGAGAATGGGCACAGGATTCTTGTAACCGTTGAACGCTGGAAAACGGTGCATCCGCTGTTAAAGACCGTGCGCATGGGCTGGAAATTTGATATGCCATATGGGCTTTTGTATTCCCGAACGCCGGATAAGAAAGTCAAGCAGTTTTTGGCTGTGCTGTCTGAAGTTTTGTAAGTTTATATTTTTAGGTATAAACTGTTATTCCCAAGAGAGACTTCTGCGTGAAGTCTCTTTAATTTATACTTCAGGCAGCTGGTGAAGCGGAGCAAAATGTGAAGGGGTATTGGCGATGGAATATGTAACGCTATCAAATGGAATCAAAATGCCTATTCTGGGGTACGGCGTATATCAGGTCACGAAAGACGAATGCGAGCGCTGCGTATTAGACGCTTTAAAGGCTGGTTATCGCAGCCTGGACACGGCTCAGAGCTATTTCAACGAAGAAGAGGTAGGGGCAGCTATTGAAAAGTCCGGTGTTCCCCGCGAGGATATTTTTCTTACCACTAAGGTATGGCTGGAGTATTACGGATATGATGCCTGCAAGAGGTCTGTGGAAGAATCTCTGCACAAGATGAAAACGGACTATATCGATCTGATGCTGTTACACCAGCCTTTTGCCGATTATTACGGGGCTTGGAGAGCTTTGGAAGACATGTATGAAGAAGGTGTCCTTCGCGCTATAGGGATTTCCAATTTTTATTCGGACCGATTGGTGGACATCGCCTCCTTCAGCCGCATCGCGCCGATGGTCAATCAGATAGAAACCCATCCGTACAATCAGCAGACGGAAGCCAAAAAATGGATGGACAAATACCATGTTCAGCACGAAGCTTGGGCTCCCTTCGGAGAAGGCCGCAATGGGCTGTTTAATGATCCTGCCCTTGTCGAAATTGGGGCCAAGTATGGCAAGACTGCAGCTCAGGTCATGCTTCGCTGGCATATTCAAAGGAATACGGTTGTGATCCCTAAGTCCACTCATTATGACCGTATGGTGCAGAATATCGATGTCTTTGACTTCACTTTGGCAGAAGAGGATATGGATAGAATCGCCTGCCTGGATAAAAAACAGTCCTCTTTCTTCTCTCACTCCGATCCGAATATGGTGGAATGGTTTGTCAAGATGGTTGAGGAGCGCAAACACAGGCATAGAAGCGAGAATGAGAAGAAAAACTGGTAGATTAGGAAGATGTGAGGTAGGTTAACGAGCTGTGAGAATGTGGAAAAATTACTTAATTGCCGGTGTAATGGTTAGTTCTCTTTGGGCTGGAAATGTGTGGGCCGATACTGTGAGTAAGTCTGGCCTGTGGGCAGATAAGCCGCAGGGAAAACCGCTGGCTATCGCTTCTCAGGGAATATTTTCCTCCGGCGGTTCGGTAACCGAGCCGCTGCCCGGCAGATATGACGAGACCAAGAATTGGCTGGACAGGAGCAGAGCCGGCAATACTGCGCATGTAGATCACGCTAACGTTTTGTATCAGATTCCTGTGAACAGCAATGGCAATCCCATCGTTTACCTGCACGGCTACGGGCAGTCCCGTATGAGCTGGATGACGACTCCTGACGGCAGGGAAGGCTGGTCGGATATTTTTCTCAGAAACGGTCACGCCGCTTTTTTGGTAGATCAGCCTAGAAGGGGCGAAGCCGGAGCCACGGTTAGTATGACTTCCGAAGACAGTCCGACCCCGGAAGCTAAGGAATATCTGCCCGGCGATCAGGCTTGGTATACCCATTTTCGTATTGGGCGAGTGGCGCCCCAGCGTTATTCCGGTTCGCAGTTTCCTGCTGGCTCGCGGGCTCAAGATCAGTTCTTTCGGCAAATGACTCCTAACACCGGCAATTATGACGAGGCTTTGTTCGGAAAAAATCTCGGAGCTGTGCTGCAGGATGTATATCAGCTGACTGGGCATAAATCCATTTACATAACTCATTCTCAAGGCAGCCGGGTCGGCTGGGCTACACCTGTGGAATATATGTCTGCCATCGTGGCCATCGAACCCGGAGGCACGCCGCCGATAGGCTCGGAGTATTATCAGCGCCTGCTGAAAGCCAAAGTTCCTGTGGCGATATATTTTGGCGATTATATCGACAACGGTCCCAAGGATATTCATACCACTGATTTTTGGCGGAAGATTCGCGATGGAGCTAAAGAATTTGCCGAGAAATACAATGCCGATGGCGGAGATGCTATGGTCGTAGATTTGCCGAAGATCGGCATTAAAGGCAACAGTCATTTTATGTTTCAGGAACTGAACAACAAAGCTATTGCCGATCACATCGAAGCCTGGCTTAAAGAGCGTGGTCTCAATTAGCTAATGAAGATCACTCCCTATTTTTAGGTTAGGCGCGATCGCGCTGGTAAGCGCGTGTGGGAACTGCTGATTGCATGGGAGGGGCAATGAAAGATTTTCAGCTCAGAAATGATACCAAACTGTTGTTTCGCAATGATCCGGCTGCAGATTTGACGCGGTTGACGGGAAATAAAAAAGTGCTGTTCGTTTACGGTTCAGGCTCTATCAAGGACAGTGGATGTTACGGAGATGTCAGTTGTGCCGTTAAAAACGGCGGAGGAATTATATATGAGCTTCCCAATGCTTCAAGGGAAATGGCTCTAATAGAAAAGGGTATAGCTTTAGCGCAGGACAAATCCGTAGATATGGTTATTGGAGCCGGAGGAGCAAGTGTAATGGACTGCGCTAAACTCATAGCTTTCGGCTGCTTCCACAAAACAGAGCTTTGGGATTATATCAAAGGGCGCAAGAACCCCTACGGATTGAATAAACTGCCATTAATACTGATGCCTACTTATCCGTCCAGCGGTTCAGAATATGGACTGGGGGCGGTAGCAGCTGACGCCAGAACTGGAGATTTTGGCACGGCTTACGGCATCGGTGCTGATTATGCGGTGCTTGTGCCAAAATACTCTCTTTCTTTGGATCGGGAAATGACGGCTTATTCCGGCTTGGTTACGTTGATTCAGCTCTCTGCCGCCGTATTAGGAGATAAAAACGCCGTATCATACGATATAGGGGTTTCTGTGATGCGCAATGTTTTAAAGGCAGCTGAGATATTGCAGTCTTCTCCTCAGGATTTGACTGCACGGGGTACGATAATGTACGGAGCCGCTTTATCGACTTCCAGCCGTCTCGGATTGGGCAAAGAGGAGCAGTACGCGTATGATATATACGAAGTTGAATTTATCCCGGAAGTACTGTTTAAAGTACCTTACCGCAAGAGTTTAACCGTAATATTTCCGCGTTTTTTGCGGCAAATGAGCAAATATCACGAAGATGATATTCGCCGCTATTTGGCTGATGTATATGGATTTAATGGTGAACTGGAAAAATCGTTGGATAGTCTGACCGCTCTTTTTGAAAAACTGGGGATAAACATGTATTTTGATGGCGTATTGTCGAAAAGTGCTTGTGCTGAAGTTGAGACCAATTCTATACTGACATCGCAAGAGATTTTTACGCTTATCAGCAAATGTATGCGATAAGTCAAGACTATCGGTAAACACTGTGACCGCCCTTGTGTAATCAACTAACTGTTGCAGCAACTGGCAAGTCAAGATGCGTTCTGAGCTATTGGCTGGGAGCGCTTTTTTTTGAAAAGATGTATTTCTTTGTAGAATAGTATGTCTATGTGATTGACATTTGCTTCAAGTGTATTGATAACTCATTAATCTATTAGACTTGACGGTCGATATGCCGGAGGCTTGCGCTTTTATATGGATAAAATGGCGAATATGCAAGGATTATTTGGGATGAATCCCAACCTGGGGATGTCGGTTGATGCCCTGAAAAATATGCAGAATAACATGCTGGCCGCCGCTGGCGATGATGAAGAACAGGGTGGAGCTTTGGATGCTCTGAACATTTCTCTGTTCGGTCAGGATGACGGCGAGATCGCTGGCGACGCTTATGAGTACGGCGATTATTACGGAGATGCCGATTATGAGGAGGCTATGGCCCAAGCTGATGCTGCCGAAGCTGAAATGGACGATATTCAGGCCGAAAGCGAGCTGGAAGGCAATGAGGCTGTCACCGCAGAGAAGCTCGGCGACCTAGAAAATGAGCTGAGCGAACTGGAAAATGAACAGGCGGAAAAGGAAAAAGAAAAAGAAGAGCTAGAGGCTGAGAAAAAACGCCTAGAAGCTGAATTGCAGGCGGCTAAAGCCTCTGGCGACCAGGAAAAAATAGCTCAGCTCGAAGGTGAACTGGCCAATGTTAACGGGCGCTTGGCTGCGGTTAATAGCGATATTAGTACGCTAAACGATAATATAAACAGCACACGCACATCGATTGACAGCACTGCCCAGCAGCTGGCCGATCAGCAGGCCGCTAAGCAAAAGAACGCTCAGGAAAAACTGGACGCGGCCCAAGACCGTTATCAGGATGCCAAGGATGATGCTAAAACGGCTAATCAGGCTAAAGCTAACGCCGATGCTAACGCGGCCCAGACCAGATCGCAGGCCGATCAGTATCAGAGAGCTGAGCAGTCTATCGAGCAAAAAGCTCAGTCAGCTAGGCAGGAAGCTAATCAGAAAGCCCAGGCCGCATCTAAAGCCGACGCCGACGTAGCTTCGGCCCAGGCCGAGCTGAACGCCGCTCAGGCCAAGACCATCAAAGATGAAGAGGGCAACGAAAAGCCGGATCAGGTCGCTATAGATGCCGCGCAGGCCAAGCTTGATGCCGCACAGCAAGCCGCTCAGCAGGCTCACGCTGAGGCCGATTCTGCGGAGAGAAACGCTGCCGATCTGGAAGGACAGGTAGCCAAGAAGACAGGCGGAACTGACCATAAGCAGACCGCTGCCGATGCTGCTCAGACTAAAGCGGACAATAGTGCCAAGGCAGCTGATAACGCTGATAAGCGCGTGGAGACAACGCAGAACAAAGTCGATAACGCTCAGCAGCAGGTCAGTCAGGCCAACAACAATAATAACGCTGCCAATCAGAATAAGGCTGGCCAGAACTCCGGCAATCAGAACGCCGGAAACCAGAATGCGGCTGCTAACACTGGCGGTGGCAACAACAATAACGGCGGTGGCAATAATAACGGAGGCAATAAAACTAACGCTGTTAATAACAATGGCGGCAACAGAACCAATAACGCCAACAATAATGCCAGCCCTGCGAATAACTCTGCGGCAGCCAAAGCTTCAGGCAACGGAGAAGTCGCTGCCCGCAAGCCGAAGGTGCGCGCGGAGACGGACGGCTCGTTTATCCGCGACAATCCCGACGCCTTCTATGAGCAGATGGAGGCCCAGGGCTGGAAGATGCAGAAGACCGACGGCACTGAATTTGACGCCATTATGAAAAAGGGCGATCTGTCCTTCGGCGTTATCTGGGGCACCGGAGAAAACAAGGGCGTTGAGATGTATATGCACGGAGACGGCGGGAAGCCTGTGTCCAGAAACGGCCAAAATCCGTTCGCTGGCTATACTTCGGAATCCGATGTATTCGTGTTTCAGACCGAAGATACCCACGGTTGGGCGAATAAAGCCGGCAATATGTATGAAGTGGCCCGTCCCTTCTTGGAGCAGGGGTACGATATCGGGACCAACGGTTTCAGCTCCGGCGGTGGTGGAGCTTATGCCCTTTCGAAATTTATCATGGGCCTTAAAGGCAACAACCCCGTTCAGCTGCAGGAAGGTCAGCAGGTTACCACGCGTTTCTTTGATGGCTTAGGCTACAATAACAATGACTTGATTAAAATGCTTCAGGCCGATCCCAACGATTACAGTGTCGAAGTCTATTGGTCTAACGATCAGAGCAATGGCATAACCAAGAGTACTCAGAAAGCTGGACAGCAGCTGGCTAATAATTACAGCAATGTGAAGACGGGTTCGTTTGAATTCACTGACACCACTCATGCCGGCTCCCGTTATAACCGTCATGGTTTCCTGCAGTTCAGCGTTCCCGACGTCATCCCGGGTGTGACTAAAGACTAGCTGTTGAAAGAAGTACCCTGCGGAATGCATTCGCAGCCTCATGCTGCGGGTGCATTTTTTTTCGCAAAAGTCAATTATTTTTGATTGACATTTGCGGGAATTGTATTGATAAGCTATTAATTTATCAGACTTGAGAGTCAATTGGTCATAAAGTGGGGCTTTATATGGATAAAATGGCGAATATGCAGGGATTATTTGGAATGAATCCCAACCTGGGGATGTCGGTTGATGCTCTGAAAAATATGCAGAAGAATATGCTGGCCGCCGCGGGCGATGATGAAGAACAGGGCGGCGCTTTGGACGCTCTGAACATCTCTCTGTTCGGGCAGGATGACGGCGAAATCGACGGCGACGCTTACGAGTACGGCGATTATTACGGAGATGCCGATTATGAGGAGGCTATGAGCCGTGCGGACGCCGCCGAAGCTGAAATGGACGATATTCAGGCCGAAAGCGAGCTGGAAGGCAATGAAGTTATCACCGAGGAGAAACTTAACGATTTAGAGGGCGAGCTGAGCGAACTGGAAAACGAGCAGGCTGAAAAAGAGAAAGAAAAAGAAGAGCTGGAAGCCGAGAAGCAGCGCCTTGAGGCTGAACTTGAAGCGGCTAAAGCTTCTGGCGACAAGGAGAAAATTGCTCAGCTGCAAGGAGAGCTGGCCGATGTCAACGGGCGCTTAGCGGGGATTAATAACGATATTAATAACTTAAACGATAACATCAATAACACCCGCAATGCTATCGATACCACTGCTCAGCAGTTGGCCGATCAGCAGACGGCTAAGCAGCAGGCCGCCCAGGAAAAACTGGACGCTGCTAACGACCGCTATAGCGAGGCCAACGCCGATGCTAAAGCAGCCAATCAGGCCAAGTCCAACGCAGCCGATAATGCCGCCAAAACCAGAGCGCAGTCCGAGCAGTCTCAAAAGACCGAGCAGTCTTTGGAGCAGAAAGCTCAGTCCGCCCGCCAGGAAGCCAATCAGAAAGCTCAGGCCGCATCTAAAGCCGATGCTGACGTATCTTCGGCCCAGGCCGAACTGAATGCCGCGCAGGCTAAAACCATCAAAGATGAAGAGGGCAACGAAAAGCCGGATCAGGCCGCTATAGATGCCGCTCAGGCTAAACTGGACGCCGCCCAGCAGGCTGCGCAGCAGGCCCACGCAGAGGCCGATTCCGCGGAGAGAAACGCTGCTGATTTGGAAGGCCAGGTCGCTAAGAAGACAGGCGGCGCTGACCGCACTCAGAACGCTTCCGATGCGGCCCAGACTAAGGCGGATAATAGCGCTAAGGCGGCTGACAGTGCAGATAAGCGCGCGGAAACGGCCCAGAACAAAGTCAACAGCGCTCAGCAGCAGGTAAATCAGGCCAACAATAACGCTGCCAGCCAGAATGGCGGCAATCAGAATGGAGGCAACCAACACGCTGGCAACAAGAACACAGGCAATCAAAACGCTGGGAATCAGAATGCGGGTACTCAAAATGCCGCTTCTAATAACGGAGGCGGCAACAAAGCCGCTTCCAACAATGGCGGCGGTAATAATGGCGGCAATAATCAAACCAACGCCGTTAATAACAAGAACACCAACGCTAATAATGCCAGCAATACGCAGAATACTGCAGCTGATACCAAGGCGGCCAGCGAAGGCGAAGAAGTGAAATCAGCCCCTAAGGTGCGTAAAGAAACCGATGGTACGTTTATCAGAGATAACCCGGAAGCTTTCTTCGAGCAGATGCAGGCCCAGGGCTGGAATATGATGAGTACCGAAGGCAAGGACTTTGACGTCATCATGAAAAAGGGCGATTTGCAGTTTGCCATTAAATGGGGCAGCGGCGACTCCAAGGGCGCGGAATTTTATCTGCATGGCGACGGCGAACAGCCTATTAAAAATACTAAAGAAAACCCATTTGCGGGACTTGATACGGATTCCGATTTAATCGTGATTCAGAACGCAAAATATGAGAACGGATCGAGATGCAATTCTTGGGAAAGACAGGCCGATGAGATTTACGAAGTGGTTCGTCCCTTTGTGGAGCAGGGGTATGATTTAGGCATCAGCGGCTTCAGTTCCGGCGGGTATGGCGCCTGCGCCTTGACTGAATATGTCATGGGGGTCAAGGGCAATAACACTGAGCCTCTGCAGGAGGGGCAGCAGATCACTGCGCGCTTCTTCGACGGTGTGCCCGGAGCGCAGCGGGGCACGAGTGGGGAAGGAAGAATAGCCAGTATGCTCAGCGCCAATCCGGATAACTTAAATGCGGAATTCTATTGGTCTAGTGCCTCTGGTGGCAGTATCGCTGGCAGAACGGCTAAGGCCGGTCAGAATCTGGAGCAGCAGTACGGCGACCAGGTGAAAGCTCAGGGCTGTCAGTATTCCAGCACTAAGCATGAAGGGAAAACTTATAATCGCCACGGCTATCTGCAGTTCGTCATGCCCAATTTTATTCCCGGAGTAACCCAAAACTAAAGCAACTTTATCCTTTATCCGCTTTAAACCTATTATCCCATGTCATTTAGTTCAGGCTCGACGACATGGGAAATTTAGGTAGAGTTTGGTGGTTCGCAGGTTAGCTAATTGCTAACTAGACAAAATTGAACTATTATTAAAGCATCTTGCTGGCAATTATGGCAAGATGCTTTTTTTTGTATGTAAATTTTTTGTAAAACGCTATTGATTCTTCGCCTCTAGTAGTGATTAACTATTTAAATCATTAAGGTTGGTTAAAATTTGACGGTTCAAGGCACTTTTTGTCGTTTAGCTTCAATAAGCGAGGATGAGTACTTAGAATGATTACTTAGTAAGTGCTTATTAGATAGTCCTGTGGTGAGTGGGTGTAGGGAGGACAAAAAATTATGGCTGGTGTGAATACTAATTATAGCGTTATGATGGCTGACAGCGGCGGTTCTGTTTCCTCGGTCCGTTCTTCTGGTTCAGCTTCTGCAAGTCAGAGTGTCGGCGAAAGTTCCGGCCCTAGCGATGCTTCTAATATCAACTCATTCTCCAGCCTGGGGGCCGATTTCGATATGGAGGGCGACCTCAATGCTTTGTATAGCGAAAAAGCTCAGGCTGAGAGCGAATTGGCTTCTTTAAAGAGCGACAGAGAAGAGGCTCAGGCACAGATCAGCGAGCGCAAACAGCAGCTGATCGATAAAAGGCAGTCCGGCGAGGATAACGGCGAGAAAGAACAGCTGGAGAATTTTAAGCAGGCCTATGAACAGACCGTAGAGGCCAAAAATCAAGCACAGCAGGAGTTAACCCAGTTAAAACAGGAGAGCAGCTCCAACGATCAGGCTATCAACAGCAACGCGCAGCAGACCCAGCAGAAATCTTCTGAGCTGGCCTCTGCGCAGAATCAACTGGCTTCCTTGACACCTCCCGCGAAACCCAGCGGTGATGACGAGGAAGCACAGGCCAATTACCAGGCTGAGTATAGCGCCTATGAATCGCAAAAAGCCGCTTTGCAGGCTGAGGTTGATAGGCTGCGGGGCGAGCTGGAACAGCTCAAAGCTGAGGGCCAGGAACTGCAGAACACTAAGGCTCAGCTGGATCGGGAGCAGAGCACGAAACAGCTGGAAGTTTCCCAGCTGGAATCAGCGGTTCAGACCTTGCAGCAGGCGCTTAATGAGTATCAGCAAGGAAAGATTGACGGCGATCCTCAGCTGCAGGACGATGTGGAGAACGATGCCGAGCTGCAGGGACTGCAGAGCCGATGCGATGAAATCGACAGCCAGCTGAGCGCGAAAGAGGCAGAGATTAGCGAAATTGCGGGTAAGATATCCGAAGCCGAATCCAGGAATTCTGGCTTACAGGCGGCGCGTGAGGATGAAACCGATCAGGCTTTCCAGGAAGCGGCTGCCGATATTGGCTTTGATGCCGCCGGCGCTGAAGCTCAGGCGCAGAATAGAATCGCTCAGCAGGAGTACGGTAAAAAGTACGACGAGCTGACCGAAGAAGAGCAGCTGGCCATTGAGGCCCGTATAGACGGTGAAGTCACTGTGGCGGCCCTGGAGCGGGCTGAGCAGCTGCTCAAAGAGGACCCGGACAATGCGGCAGCTCAGGCGGTTGTTGAAAAAGGCGCCAGAAATTTAGAAGCCCAGGAAGAGCTGGCGCGGGCCAATCTCTACAGCAATTTGGATAATATGCCAGCCGCTATGCAGGACGGCGCTGCCGCGGCTATGGAGCAGGCCAGGGCCAATGCGCCGGAAGGGACCGATCCGGAAACGGCCGCTATGGAAGCGCTGTCCGATTATATCACGGCCAATGCCAATGAAGATGAACTAAGCGATGAAGAACTGGCTGCTTTGGACAGTATTTTAGGGGCTGCCGGTGATTATATAGATGTCCGCGACACTAGAGCTAAAGGTGATGAAGTTTTAGCTAAAGCCGCCGAATCCATGGCCAACAGCGATTTGGCTAACATGAAGGCCCAGGTTGCGGTTAAGATGGGAGTCGATCCCGATCAGCTCATAGTTCTGTCTGGTACTGAGGGGCAGGATAGTATTAGGGTTACACCAGGTCAGGATGGCGGCATATCGGTCAATGTAAATGGTCAGGTCATCAATTATACCGCTGAAGAAGCCAAGTATTTGATCATTGACGGCGGCGCGGGCAATGATTGGATCGATATAGACGATCGCGTAGCCCAGGATATGAATATTTTCGGCGGCTCTGGCAATGATACGGTTAGCGGTGGTTCCGGCAATAATATCATTTATGGCGGTGCTGGCAATGACATGCTCGTCGGCGGTAAGGGCAGCGATTACATCGATGGCGGTGCTGGAGATGACGATATCTCTGGCGGTGCTGGCAATGATGTAATTTTAGGCGGTGCTGGCAATGACGATATCTATGGCGGCGACGGCGATGATGCTGTTGACGGTGGTGAGGGCATAGACAATATTTATGGTGGCCGCGGCAACGATATGCTATTGGGCGGTGCTGATGCCGACTATATTGATGGCGGTGACGGTGACGATGTGGTCGACGGCGGTGACGGTGACGATTACCTGTATGGCCAGAATGGTAATGATACAATTCTGGGTAGCGGCGGCAATGATCACATGTACGGCGGTGACGGCGAAGACGTAATTGACGGCGGCGAAGGAGACGATGAAATTTGGGGCGGCCGCGATTCCGATCTCATCCTCGGCGGTACTGGGAAAGATAAGATCAGAGGCGAAGGCGGTGATGACTTCATCTTTGGCGGTGACGGCGATGACGACATCGACGGCGGGCGCGGCAACGACCTGATCTTTGGGGAAGCCGGCGACGACACCATTAAGGGTGGTGACGGTGATGATACCATTTTAGGCGGTATCGGCGCTGATACCATAAAAGGCGAAGGCGGGAAAGATACGCTGGTCGGCGGTGACGGCGACGACGATATCGATGGCGGCAGCGACAGAGATTATATTTACGGAGAAGGCGGCAACGATAAGATTAAAGGCGGCTCCGGTGACGACTGCATTTCCGGCGGCGTCGGCGATGATAACATCGAAGGCGAAAACGGCAAAGATATTATTTACGGCAATGCCGGTGCTGACACTATCAATGGCGGCCACGGTAATGACACTATTTATGGCGGCGGGGACAGAGGGGATCGCTTGGATGGCGGTTCGTGGTTTCGCAGCGATGATATTCACTGGACCGAAGGGCCGGCTAGTATAGGTGTTCCCGGTGAATTTAATGGAGCGGCGGGCAGTTTTGCCGGAGATTGGGATGGCGTTTTAGATCCCGCTAAAGATGCTGTCGACGCTAAAAAAGGCTTAAATCAGGATGCTAACATTACTGACCCTAACTGGCTAAAAAATGCAGATAGGGCGGCCCAAGGTCTTTCTGTTATCGCCAATGGGGTTGTGGGCGTCAGCGATGTGGCTGAAGGCTTGCGCGACGGCGATGTGTTCCAGGTAGTTGCTGGCGGAGGGGAACTGCTTGAGGGGGCCAGCTGCGGCACTAATGTTTATGCTTCCTTCTCTGACAAACTGCATCTGTCGCAGGCGCAGATAGATAAATTGGGAACTTTATCGGGTAAATTCTCTTTAGCCTCTGGCATATTAGCCGGTGTGGGCGGCGCTGGTGAGTTGAGTGAAGCTATCGGCGATGGTAATGCTCACGGAATCGTTGATGCTTCATATACAATTGCAGATGGCATAAAGAGTACCTCTGGCGCTGTCAGCCAGCTGTATGCGGGCACTAAAATTGGCAGCGCCATGGGTGTGGCTTCTCGCGTGGCCGGCGGTGTCGGCGGGGCGTTAGCTGTTTTCTCCGGCATCATGGAGGCTTACGAGGGCTGGGAAGACCGCGACGGCGCTAAGATAGCCTCCGGCGTTTTCCGCACTATCTCTGGCGGTACAGCTATTGCCGCTGCCTGCTGTCCTGCCGCTGCTCCGGTCTTGCTGGTAGTCTCAGGAGTCTGCGCTCTGATAGATGTCGGCATAGGCTGGATTTGGGGACGAGACTGATTGCAGCCTAGATTAGTGTAAGTTAGAACAAGCGCTTCGGCTTCTGCGAGCCGGAGCGCTTGAATATTTTTCAGCGCCATTGTCGCGTGCAGCGTGTGGCTCAGGCCCCGGCTTGCTTGCGTCAGCGTCTGCCCGCTTCGCTGCTTCGCTGCGCTCAGAGGCTACGCTTGGCAGAACTGCCGCAGCGCCAGGTGCGAACATGCCCTCAGCGCTTGAATATTTTTCAATCGCTGCATATTAGGAATTAGTCTGTTATATTAAATTTGGTGCTGCCAGATACATGGTAGGCGGTAAAAGCCCTCAGCTCAGTTTTAACTCTGCGGAGGGAATCATTT
>JAUNIO010000083.1 GCA_030535355.1 bacterium
CCTCGTCGTCGTACTCTTCGTCCTCGTCGTCGTAATCTTTTTTAATTAAAAATTCCATATTGTCTTTCATTGTCCTAAAAATCTCTCCTCAATCAGTTACTAATTTGAAGCGTAACAATTTCGGATTATAACAATGTTTATCGATGTTTGCAATCTATTTTAATGCCCGTATTATAAAGCTGCAGTTTTCATCTCCGGAGGTATCCTCATGATCTGTGTCGGAATCGACGCAGCCAAGGTCAAGCTTTATAGTGCCGCAATCTCTCATGCTGCCAAGAACCCCGTTATGGTCATCTGCGCATAGCAGAAGGCCGGATAGGTTTGCCGAACTGCTGTCGCGGCGTCGGAACCGGGGATGAAGAAATGTCAGGGAAAGCAGGTGCTGCCGGGGGCGAAGATGAGCAGGAAGCGTTCGGCGGATATCGAGGAGTATCTGCGCGGGGCAGGAAGGAACAGTGGCTGATCCGGTAGGCAGGCAGCGTTGTCTGCGGCTGCGGCGGGTTGCAGTGGACATTGGGAAAAAGAAAAAGCAGAGAATAGCAGGGAAGTGTATGTCCGGCAGTTTAATACGGATGCTTAATCGGCTGCTGGCAGCGCAGCGCAGGTTCGGCGTGAATTAGAGAGCGCTGTATTGTTTCCGCAGCCGGACTGAGCTGATCTTGGAAAAAAAGAACCGCTGCCCCCGGCGGGAGACCTAACCTTAGGCCTGCCCTCCGGGTGCAGATCCGGCGGAGTGGGGAAGGTGTAGATTACGATTTTTCAGGCTAGTGGGAAGGTTTCGTTTGCTGCTCCTCTGCTGCTTCTCTGGCATTCCGCGCTTTGAACCACAGATCACGCTGCGCGAGGTCCAGAGACGAGGGCAAATCCCAAACGTCCGAATCAGCGGCGTAATCGGTAGTTAAGGACGCCAGAGTGGCAAGAGCGCTGACTAATTCTGCAATATGCCCTCCTCCAAGGTAAGCAGCGACGTCGGCTGATGACGATATCGTATCAAAAACACTTTTGATGAAACCGACCTTATCACCGGAGACCAGATTATTATAGGCGCTGGCTACGTCTCCTATGCCGGATAATCCGGCACCGGAAACATCTAAGACATCCACAAATTTTGTAATAGAGTCATATTTATCTAATACGTCGAGCAATCCGGAAATACTCTGTTTGGTTTGTTGATCGAGCTTTGCCACGTCATTGACATTTAGTTTATCGATTAGTTTGTCTGCAAGTTCCGGAGATTGCAGGAGCTGATGTTTGACGCGTTCTGTCAAATTCTTATTTGCGTCAAATCCGCTCAAACATTCTTTTAATCCTGGATTAGTCTCTAGAACTTTTTCTAGAGCTTCTTTTCCTATTTTATTTTCTAAGTCTTTAACTGTGTGAATATCTTGCATAGCAAGACGTGCAAATTTGTTTTTTAGATCCTGATTCTCAGCAATTGCATTTTTTGCGTTCGAAACAGCTATACGCGCATATTCTTTTTGAAGAACTTCAAAACTGCTTTTCAAATTGCCCGCAGTGTCGCCGGCTGCTCCGAATGAATCAGAGGCGTCGGCCGTATCGAATTTCAATAAATTATCATAGGCGCTCCAGGTTTTGGAAAGCACTGTTGAATAATTCTTCAGAGGGCGGGACGAACTTAATTGGCTGATAATATCTAAATCTTTATGCGCAGCTTTATCGTAGTCGCCATTATTCATGTCTAAGAGACTTTGGACTATGGTAAAGTGAGTTTGTCGTTTACTTTTTACGTCGCTGTGAGTCATTATTTTATATATAGAAGTCGCATTTTTCTCGGCTTCTTTGGCGTTCTTTAAGTCGTTGCTAAACTGCTTTTTATCCGTTTGATTGTTGGCTGCTTGTTCCTCGGATTGAGTTTGCATGTTTTCTATGTCGTCTTGAGACACAGCTTCGCAGTCAGGAACGTCTATCTGTTCGCCAGAGGCTGTTTGGGGCTGCTGGGCTTCTTCCATTACAGCTTCATTGGGATTTTTGATCTCAATGACAGTTGCTTCATAGCCTTGTTGGTTTAATTTATAACCTTCAGAATCATAAATTATGTTTTTACCTTGTTGGGTGACATATGTGTCGTGATCATTTTTACCTTCATCTATGATGGTATATTCTGCTTTAGCTGCCCAGCCGGTTTCGATGGTATCGTCATAGTCACCGCTTCCTCCGTTGTATATGCCTCCGTCGTCAAAAGCGATTATATGATCCTCACCTTCTCCGCCGTCCACATTGTCAAAACCTCTGCCGGCATGTATATAGTCGTCGCCTTCTTGCCCATAGACTACGTCATCGCCGCGTCCGGCCCAAATGTAATCGTTGCCTTCGCCGCCGAAGATAAAATCGGTATATCTGGAGCCTTCTATATAATCGTCGCCTTCGCCGCCGATAATCACACTGCCTTCGCTCTCATCGCAGTATATATCGTCATTGCCTTGTCCGCCGTCAACGTAGTTAAATCCTTTACCGCCATGAATTTCGTCTTTTCCGTCGCCGCCAATTAACATATCATTGCCGTCGCCGCCCTCGATAGTATCGTCGCCTTGCCCGCCGTATATGTGAAGATTGGCTATCGGCGCTGTTTGTCTCTCAAGCTTGACTTGATCGGGGCTTACATTTGAAGCAATTTTGTAATCGCCTTGGACATGATACCTGTCGTCAACTTTAATGTTGTCATTACCGTTGCCGCCGCTGATGAGCAAACGCTGAGCTTCCTCGGGATTATAGAAATGTACTTCACCGTTTATTTCAACTTCCAATCCTCCGTCAGCTCGGGGCACTACCGTAATTTCATCGCCGTTTTCGGTACCCTGTAAAACGATAATGTCCTCGACGCCTATATTCTGTTCATCAGCTATTTGCTGTTTCATGGTCGCTAATTCGCTGTCATGCAAAGCAGGCGTTTCATCGATTATATTTTGACCGCTTTCGAGGTCGGCGATGGTTTGATTATACAAATCTACGGCATCTTGATCATTTATATATGCCTTTAGTTGTTCAGCGACGTTTTTTTCGAATTGTATTCTGTCTTTTTCAGACAGTCCGCCATCTTCAGAACGCTCTCCATTGTTAGCTTCTGAGATAAGTTGATTCATTTTTTCATCTATCTCATTGCGCACATCGTCGGGAAGATCGTTAGCCTGCTGAATTAAAGCGGTAAAGGCTGCGTCGTCTTGAATGCGCAGACTTTTTTGCCCTTTCTCAACGACCGCCTGAGCGGCGGCATTGTTAGGGTCGCTGCTCAATCTCTGTTTGGCGCTTTCCATCATTATAAGGGTATAGTCGCCGACAACTTGTGCTTGAATGGCGTTTTTTTCATCTGACGTTAAATCTGTGTAGTTTTTGCCATACTTGTTTTTGGCCGCTGAATTTTGGGTATGGGAAATAAGTTCGTCGACGTTGACCGTCTTCGTACCATTGTCGGTTTCAACTTCAAATGTCAAACCGGCTTGTCTGGCGGCGTCTTGACATTCTATATCAGCTTTAGCAGCGATAGTTCGGAGCTCGAGATTGTTTACTTCGGCCCATTGCTGCTCTTGTTGTCTTTTACTATTGTCGGCTGTTTGCTGCAGGGCTTGATATTCGGGATCGTTGGCGAGCGCTTCAGCTAATTCCGGTGAATTTTCTAATTCTTGTTGTACTTGCTCTTTAATCTGTTTAGCGGCGCAGGCATCATCGTTGACTTTCTGAAAATCAATAGCTTGTTCTTTGTTCTTTAAGTCGGCTAATTTTTTTTCATTGCTGGAAAGTGCGTGTTCTTGGTATTTTTTGTTTTCTTTACACTCATGTTTTTGCTGCTCCAACTCCTGAATCTTCTTGTCGTGTTTATGTTGCTGTGATACATAATTAGCGTCTGTTTGGCCATTATAGTAAGAAACGGGCTGAGATTGTTTCGGAGGTAAATATTTGACTAATTCAACTAGTTCAACGGGGTCCAAATCAATGGTTTTACCATGTTCAAGGCAGTATTTTTCCGGATTTTGCAGAAACGCTTCTCTGTCCTCTTCCGGTATGCCCTGATCGCTGCAATATTTTTCCGGATCATTTAAGAAAGATTTTTGTCTGTCTATATCGCTTATCTTTGCTTCATAGTCGGCAATAGAACGACTTTTCTGTTCGATTATTCCTTCGATTTGTTCTCTGGCAGTTTTGATATTTTCTGCTTGCGTCTTTTCAAGATTGGCTTTATTGTAATTATCCTGCGCCTCCTTATAAGTATCGTATAACTCTTTGTATTTGGGATCGCGTTCCAGAAGACTTTCAATGACTTCATTTTCGCGTTTATCAGCTGCGGCTTGGTCTTTATCGGCTTTCTTGGTAATTTGATCCAATTGACTAATCGCATCGGCGCTGGCTTCCTGCAGGCCGTTTAATTGTTCTTTCTGCTCAGGAGTCAGTTTTTGGTGGTAGTGGTCAAGAAAATCTTGCCGAGCTGTATCTGCCGTTTGCTTTTGCTGCTTACAGTCATTGCCGGTTTTACTGTCAACAGTATCGCTGTCTCCGCCGCTGACCTTTGCAGCTTGAGCTTCTTTGCTCACGGATACACTGCCGCTGTTTTCGGCGGGCATATCGATGCCACGGTATTTGTAGATTTGATTAACGCCCCCTCCGCCGTCAATACTGTTTATGCCGGCTCCGCCGTAAATGACGTCGTCGCCGTCGCCGCCATAAATGTGCAGATTTGTGGTGATACCCTTCTTGACCAATTCGCATTTGGTCCCGTTGTAATAGTTGGGATCTGCCTTGGTCTGATAATGATCTTTTTGCACGTCGTGCGGATCTTTAAACGTGATGTTGTCGTCGCCGTTGCCGCCGTCTATAAAGAGATATTTGGCTTCTTCCGCGCTGTAGTCGGTACTCTTGCCATTAATGTTAACGGTCAGGGCGCCGCCTTCCTGGGCTATAATTTGAATGTCGTCGTTATCTTTCGTACCTTGAACGGTAATGAGGTCTTCGACGCTGCAGCCCAGTTTTCTGGCCATATCTGTTTTGGCTTTGGCCAGTTTGCTGTCGCTTTCATTGAGAGCAATCTCCGCGCCGGCGTATTTTTGCTCTATAGCATCGGCGTAAGCGTTAGCGGCGTTGAGAGTGTCCCGGAGAGCTTCTTTTTCTTCGTCGCTGTACTCGGGGCTGTCGAGTTTTTCTTGAATGCCTTGGGAAATCGCCTGCATGATCTCGGAATCCAGAGCAATGCCCTCAGCGTCGGTGTTACCCTCGGCAAAGCCTTGAATGGTGCTGAGTTCATCCTGCAGTTCGTCAGGCAGGTTGTCGATAATGTTATTGACGTTGCTCTTGGCCCAATTCTGTCTGGCTTCTAAGTCTTGGCTGCCTTTTTCCAAAACTTTCTGCGCTTCGGCATCGTCGGGATTATCCTGAAGTCTTTGGCGGGCGGTCTCCATTAAATCTAAAGTAATTTCGCCGTCGACCTGAGAGGCTATAGCTAATTTTTCCTTATCGCTGAGCTCGTCGTAATCTTTGCCGTATTTGTCCTGAGCTGCTTCGTTCTGAGCGCCGGCCGCAGATTCGGCTATGTCTAAACCGGCTTCTTCAGCGGCTTCTTCCAATTGGCCGTGAGCGTATTCGGAACGGGATTCCTGCAGCTCGACGTTGTTTTGCTCGGCGGTTTTAATTTCTTCCTCAATGGACTCTAATTCTTTTTGCTTTACATCCAGGTCTTCTTTAATATTGTCGTGCTCTTCCTGCAGATTTTGCAGTTCGCTGTCTTCATTGAGCGTTTTGTCCAAATCGGAGTCATCGGCGCGCATCTGCTGCTCGCACTGATTCATAACCTGTTGTTTGGTCTCCAGCTCTTTATCTAAGGACGAGACCTTTTCCTGTTTCTCCTGCTGCTCGCCGGCCAGCTGTTCTTTTTCGCTCTGTAAGGTATTGGCTTGCTGCTGCAGACTTTGCAGTTCGGATTCTAAAGCGTTGATTTCAGCTTGCAGAGCGGCGATTTCGCCGCTGTTGTCGTTGGAAGTTCCTTGGCTTTCGCCGTCATCGGAGGAAGATTGAGATGCTTTGGCCTGAGCCGCCGCCAATTCGCTGCGCTTAGCGCTTAATTCTCCGGATTTAGCGGATATATCTCCGGCGTTTTTGCTGATTTCGGCGTCTTTAGCGCTGCATTTTTGCTGCGCATCAGCTGCTTCTTGACTTGCGGTGTTCTTCTTGGCGTTAGCGTCGTCGTATTCTTGTTTGGCCTTTTCGTATTCCTGTTGGACTTTGCTCTCGCCCTTGCCGTCCTGTTTGTCTTTGATCAGTTTTTCTTTACGGTTATTGATTTCGCTTTCTTTGTCGCTTTGCGACTGTTTGCTGTTGTTGATATCCTGCTGGGCCGCTTCTCTCTTTTGATAAAGTTCGTTGAGCTTTTGTGTAGAAGTGCTGGGCTTAGCGCTGTTGTCGAAGGCGGATACTTTGACGCTGTCATTTTTAGGCAGGGCGTTGGCAGAGGCTAGGACCTGCTGTAAAGAACCGGCGGGGGCGGCGCCTGAAGCAGAAGCGGCATATTCGGTTTTGCGCAGGAAGCTGGGAGTGATGGCGTTGAAGAAATTCATAAGATATTACCTCCGATAAGGCCCCAAAAAGATCATATACATATCACTGCAAAAAATAAAAAATCAATGTCTTAATATATAAATGTATCTATATTTTTTTCTGCTTATATAATATTAATGCCGCTGACTCAGCGCCAAGGCTGAGAAAATAATTCGGCTGCAGTGTGGACGAGGCGGATGAAATACTGTCAGACACGGTTCTGATATTGTTATGACACTTTGGGAAGAAATTACTTTAAACTTCCTCTGGCTATAGCGGCGTCTGGCGGAAAAAGGCCTGCTGGTTCAGGTTAAGCTCGGCAAAAATACGGTATATTTGCCGGCTTGATTAATTTAGTTGTTTTGCGTTTGCTTCATTTGCAGTAAAATGTGATATAATTGTATTATAAATTACTTCAGCAAGGGGTGGGGTTATGGCTAATGGTTTGCTTCAGCTGCGCATAGATGATAATTTGCGGCAGCAGGCTGCTGATATTTATGCACAGCTTGGTTTGGATCTGTCTACGGCGATACGGATTTTTCTGACGCGTTCTGTGCAGGTGCGCGGAATTCCGTTCAGCATGGTGCTGCCGGATAATAATGAATACAAGGCGTTTGACGGAGTTGCGGCAATGAAGCGCATGAGCGGTGCTGCTGAGAAGAGCGGTGCGTCCGTTATGACGCTTGCTGAAATCAATGCGGAGATATCTGCAGTGAGAAACGGCAAATAAGTAATGATGCTGTATGCAGTTATAGACACCAATGTCTTGATTTCCGCTTTGCTGCGCTGGGATTCTGTGCCTGGTGCTGTGGTTGAACAAGCGCTTGTCGGAAGCATTATTCCAGTTATAAGTAATGAGATTATGGCTGAGTATGAAGAGGTGCTGAGACGAAAAAAGTTTCCTTTTCAGGAAAGTGATATTCAGATCTTGACAAACGCAATATGTCGGCGAGGCGTTTTTGTTGAGCCTGCAGAGGTCTTGGAGAAATTAGCAGATCCTAAGGATGTGGTATTTTATGCCGTTACTATGGAAGCGCGGAAAGATAATGACGCGTACCTTGTGACAGGCAATACTAAACATTTCCCGATTAAGCCGTATGTTGTAACTCCGCGGGAGATGCTGACCATTTTAGAAAATGGTGCCAAACATAATGACAATGTCGGATAATGCCAAAACGATGCCTAGAAGAGTTAATGCTTTTCTTCGTTCAGGAAATTCAGCACCTTATCTTTGTAATCCGGGGCTTCGTCGTAGACCGCGTGGCCGTAGCCGTCGTAAATGTACGATTGGCAGCGCAGCTTTTTCTGCAGGTCTTCCGAGGCGTGAGGGGATATTATCTTATCCTGTTTCGCTCCCAGCACCAGAACCGGGCAGCTGATGTCTTTCAGCTGTCCGGATGCGTCAAAGTCTTCCATACCTTTGGAGAATATGATAAATCGCTTCAGGTCCTCCGGTGAGGCGCTGTGAATGTAGGCGGAGTAGGCCGCTTCGTTTTGCCGGCAGAAATCGTCGGAATAAATGTGGGTCAGCAGACTGCGGGTCAGTCCGTCCAAGTCGTTTGCGGCTGCCAGACGGGCCCAGCCTAAGAAAAGTTTTCTTTCATAATCGGTTACCTTGGCGGTGGTGGAACCCAATACCAGTTTGTGCGCGAGATCGGGACGCTCCGCCGCTATAACCTGGGCGATCATGCCGCCCTGCGAAAACCCGACAATATCGCATTGGCTTAACTTCAGCGCGTCGAGAGCCGCTTCGGTGTCTTTGGCCATATCGCGGACCGAATATACGGAAGGAACGTCGCTGCGCCGGTCCATGAGGTAGATTTCGTAGCGATCAGCGAATATTCTGTAAGCCTCGGCGATAGCGTCGGCTAATTCCATGACGCTTTTGACGCTGAGACCGGGCAGGATGACCAGGGGCTGCCCGCCCGGCTTGCCGAACTTTAGATATGATATAGTGAATTGCTCAGTTTGCAGAGTCTCGACTTTAAAAGCCGGACATGAAGAAGCTGCAGGGGAAGCGGACGCTGCCGATTCCTGAAAATTCTCTGTTTTGGATTTGGGAATTGTTGGCGCTGGGGAGGCTTCGGCCGATTCGGCGGCGGAAGACTGCGGCCGGGCTGCGCTTGGTACTGCGGGAGCTGATGATGAAGATGAAGCGGGCGGCGGAGGGGCTGCGCAGCAGGCGGTGCTGCCTAAAATGAGAAATGCGGTGACGGCTGACAATATACTGCGCATGATAGTTCCCTCTGTTAGCTGCTTCCGCCGGCCGGTTCCGACTCGGCAGGATTAAGAAAATTATTCGCCGCAAAACAATTTATTCATGCTTTTAAGGCAGCTTGGCCAGGGATTACGTCTGGCTGCCTGCGCCGCTCTCGCAAATACCAGGCCGTGTGCCGTCTGTGTCTGGTTATATGTTTTTATCTGCTCAGCTTCCGTTGCAGCCCTGCTTCTCCTAGTCCTAATGTGTCTTCCGGGAGAGATGCTAATAGCTGAGATTGTCATTATATATCATATATTGCGCTGGCGAGAATTGCTTTTATTTAACAAATTTGCAACTAATTTTGTTAAATAAAAAGATAGATATGTTAATTTTTTTAGATACTGGTTTGTTTGTAAGAGTTTGGCGCATTAATTTTAGATTTTGGCAATGTGTCGTTCGTTAAAATTTACTATACTTAAACGGTATAGAGCGATTAATATTGACTATACAATGCTGTGTAAAGGAGGTGAAGCAAAGCAAGACGATGATTAAACAAAGCAAATTATTAGTAACAACAAACGACGTTTGTAGAAACAAATATAATATTATCAAAGAACTAACGAATAAAGTTTTAACAAATATTTTTAGGAGGTCACTATGATTTTTATTAATAAAGTTTCACTTATACAAATGTTTCAGAGATCAGTTAACGGTTTAAATAGCGGGATTGTGCAGTTCAGTCCGCTGCAGGATTATTATGATTATATTGGTTTTTTAGATGATTATTTGTGTTCCTATATATCTAATTCCTCTTGGGACTCCAACCTCTTTTGCAGTCTGGTTTTGGGGTTAAGAGCTGACGGCAGAGTGCAGCTGGAGGTCTGGCAGGGACAAGAGTTTTTTGACGAGCTGTATTTGCGGGATCGAATGTTTACCAGCGTGGCTTTGCCAGACTTGCCAGATGCGGTAAAACGGGTGTCTTTTTGCCTCAATAGCGCTGGAGGCTGGGAAGCAATAAGTGTTAGGTTAGGTAATGAGCTAGATTTTTTGACAGAATCTGGAATTCTGATAGACGACAGCCTAATCGGCTATCCTATGTGTGCGCTCAATGAAGTAAGGCATGTAGGCGGGGATATTACTTTTGGAGGTGAGGTAAACCCCGAAAATGGCTGGGCTTTAGTGCTTGTGGGCGGTTCTGGCTCTGGTAAGAGCGCTGTTCTAAGATGGGCCTCGGATTTTCATTCTAAGGTGTTTGATATCGATGAGATAAAGACTGTGTATAATTACGCAGTTCGCTTCAAAAGAGACTATCCCGAGCGGGCACCTAAGTATTTTACTAAGGGAGACGAGTGCGTCCGCGATCTCCGCGATCCAGAGGATTCTGCTACACTTCATGACATTATAAAGAATGCTCATTTTAATCAGCGCCGCCAGGATTTTTTTTTTGCCAATCTATCCGGCATGCTTCCCAATGTGACTTTTGATATTACTGGCGATAACCGCAAACAACTAGTCACGTTGTTTAGCCGTCTTAAGGGTATTCGGCTTAACAATAGCGAGCGAAATAATACTTATAAAACTTCGCTGTGTTTTGTCGTGACCAACCGGGAACTTGCCATGCTAAACAATTTGACTAGGAAGAGGATAGTCCCGGAACAAGCTTTTCATGATATACATGACAACGTTATGGATTCTGTTGTAAAGTTTTTACGATGTAACGCAGAATATGTCGATGAAGCCTGGCTTTACTTCAACACTATGAACGATGCGAAATTTATTCGGACAAATCCAGATCTTGTCAGGTGGATGAAGCGCAACCGCTTAATGAAACTGAAGAAAGACGGGCCTGGCTTTCAGATTAGCGAAAAACTAGAAAAAAAGATTTGTACAATACTGGGAGCTGAAAGTTACAACGTTAAGTATAAATCATTTAATGAGCTGTTTTTTGAGGGTATCCGCGATGATACCGAGCAGGGAAGGACGCTGAGGCGCAAGATTCGCCGTGGTGAGACATCTCTGTTTGTGCATAAAAAGAAACAGAGATGATTCTTTAATTTTGTGGCACTGCCAAGCGCAATTAACTGTATATAATTGTCGATATGCAGTTAATTGCTGAACTATACTTGGCCGGGCGCGGCGGCAGCTTAGGATAAAGTTGCGCCTGCGCCTGGCATCGTCCCTATAGATTGCCGCTTAGTATCGGTTTTATGGCGCTGTGCGAGGCATTACTCTGACGGCAATAATTATCTGAGCAGTAAGTGAAATTGGAGGTTATTATGACATTATCCCCAGAACAGCAGCAATTAATACAGCAGTTTCGAGACATGGTGAGCGGTTTGTCTAATGAGATTGTGCAGTTCAGCCCGCTGCAGGATTATTATGATTATATTGGTTTTTTAGACGATCATTTGTGTGCCTATATATCTAATTCCTCTTGGGAATCCAACCTCTTTTGCAGTCTGGTTTTGGGGCTAAGAGCTGACGGCAGAGTGCAGCTGGAGGTCTGGCAGGGAGAAGAGTTTTTTGACGAGCTGTATTTGCGGGATCGAATGTTTACCAGCGTGGCTTTGCCCGACTTGCCAGATGCGGTAAAGCGGGTGTCTTTTTGTCTCAATAGCGCTGGGGGCTGGGAAGCGATAAGGGTTAAGTTAGGTAATGAGCTGGATTTTATGACGGAATCTAACATTCGGATAAGCGACAGCCTAATCGGCTCTTTGTTCCCGCTCGAAGAGGAAATGGACTTAGACGAGGATAGTACTTTTGGCTATGAGGTAAACCCCGAAAGTGGCTGATCTTTGTGATCGTAGGCGGTTCTCTGGTTTCGGACAGAGCGCTGTTCTAGGGCGGGCCTCGAATTATCTGACTGAATTGGGAGGTCAAGAGACTGTCTGGGAAGCAATCTCCGGCTCTAGCTATGCGTTAACTTGACTGCTGACATAAATGTAACGATAATTGCAGGTAAGTCAGGCTTGCCGCTGCCGCTGTTTTGCATTAACGGCAGCGGGCCGAAAGGATTTTTTTTATATCCGGTTGCATAATGGTCTGTCTTAAATGTCAGGAGAATGTCCCAGCATGGTTAATGTAAACAACAACAAAACCACACTAATCACAACAGTCGGTGTTATTGTTCTAGCGATCATCTTGATCGGCGGAACAGTCTTGATGGGACAAAGCGCTCATAAGGACACGATCAATGCCGTGCGGTCGGTTAGTCTCCTGTATATGGATGAGTCGGCGGGGCGCCGGGAGCAGGTTGTTGAGAATAATATAAAAGAAACCATCAATGTCATAAATATTGCTGTTGATCTGATTTCCACTGAAGACTTGAGTGATCTGGACCATATGCGGGCGTTCCAGCGGAATATTAAACAGCTCTTTCAATTAGAGCGTTTTGCCTTTGTCGATGTGGATGGTATGGTTTATACAGCGGATGAAGGCATTCAGAACGATATCGGTGATTATGTTTTTGATCCCCAAAAAATCTCAGCCCCGGTAATTTCCATTAAGAACGTGGAGACTCCTGAGAAAAAGGTCGTTATTGCTGTGCCCATCCGGAATAAGAAGCTCTCTGTCGCCGGAAAACAGCTGGTGGTTTGCTTCATGGTGATCGACATGAAAGTCGTGCTTCAGGGAGTAGCTATGGGGTCCCAAAATATGGATTCGACCTTCTGCAATATCTACACGTCAGATGGCATCGCGCTCAGCAACACCGTACTCGGGGGGCTTGCTGTAGAAGATAACCTGCTGGAAGCGCTGAAACATGCCCAATATGAGCCGGGGTATTCTTTTGAAGAAGTTCTCCGGGAGTTCAGCCAAGGCCAAAGCGGAGTGGTCTCCTTTACCTATAACGGGATTCAGGAAACGCTCAGCTATGTGCCGGTGAAGGGAACGGATTGGTTTCTTACATTTCTGGTCCGTGAAAGTGTCATCAGTGAGAGGATCGGCTCTATATCGAATGGTATTATCCGGCGCAGCTTAATCCAGTTATTGCTGACCATATTGGTGCTGGGGATTATGTTTACCTTCATCATTATGCAGAACCGCAAAAATGCCAAACTCAGACTTGAGAAAGAAACGTCTGAGGCGGAGAATCGCGTTAAGCATGAGGAGATGGAGCAGCGGCTCGCGCTGCAGCAGCAGCTTCTGGAGCAGAAAGCCCAGCAAGAACAGCAGGACAAGATGATCTGCGCGCTGTCCTCCGACTATAGAAGTGTATATTATGTCGATTTGGATAAAGACGAGGCTATTTGCTACCGCGATGATCCGCGATTTAGCGAAGCGCCTGCTAATGGCGCGGTGTTTCCCTATTTGCGGGACTTTGCTGCTTTTGCTAACCTTTATGTGGCAGAAGAGTATCGCGAAGGTTATCTGGCCTTTATCCAGCCTGAGAATATACGGGAAGCGTTAAAGGCTCAGCAGGTTATTTCCTACCGATTCCTTGAAGTCCACGGCGGCAAAGAGACATACACCATGCTGCGCATGGCTGGCGTGCGTCATCCGGAAGACAGAACCGACCAAAAGATACATGCGATAGGCGTAGGTTTCTCGGATATCGACGAAGAGATGCGCCGCAGCATGGAGCAGCAGCGGGCTTTGAGCGATGCTTTGGGCGCGGCTGAAGAGGCAAATCGCGCCAAGACCGCGTTCCTTTCCAATATGAGCCATGAGATCCGCACTCCCATGAATGCCATCATCGGGCTCAATAATATCGCGATGAACGATTCTACCGCTTCCGATAAAGTTAAGGTATATATGGAGAAGATCGGGGCGTCGGCACATCATCTGCTCGGTATCATTAACGATATTCTGGACATGAGCCGTATTGAATCCGGACGCATGATCATCAAAAAGGAAGAGTTCTCGTTCTCCAAAAATTTGGAACAGGTCAACAGCATGATCAGCGGCCAATGCCGTGATAAGGGGCTGCACTATCAATGCAGAACGGTCGGCATAATCGATGACTACTATATCGGCGATGCCATGAAGCTGAAGCAGGTAATGCTCAATATTCTGGGCAATGCCGTCAAGTTTACCCCCGAGGGCGGAACGGTGTCGTTCCTGATCGAGGAAGGCCAGCGCTATGCCGGAAAAGCGACCATTAAGCTCGTCGTTAGCGATACCGGCATAGGCATGAGCAGTGAGTACATCCCCCGCATTTTTGAGCCTTTTAGTCAGGAAGATTCTTCAACCACTAACAAATACGGCAGTACCGGCTTAGGAATGCCGATCACTAAAAGCATCGTAGAACTGATGAACGGCCATATCGAAGTGGAAAGCGAGAAGGGCAAGGGGACAACGTTCACGGTTTCTGTTACACTGGATGAATCCGACAGACAGGATGTTGCGTTTGCGGATGGGGACCTGAATCCCCGCGAGATGAGCGTGCTCGTCATCGATGACGATCGGATCGCTTTGGAACATGCGGAAATCATCCTGGGGCAGATTGGTATTAGCTGCGAGACAGCGGAATCTGGCTGGGAAGGCATCGACAAGGTACGAATTCGGCATGGCCGCTGCGAGGATTATAACTTGATCCTGGTCGATTGGAAGATGCCGGAGATGGACGGTGTGGAAACGGCCAAACAGATTCGCTCAATTGTCGGCCCCGATACGCCTATTATTATTCTGACAGCTTTTAACTGGGATGATATTGTAGACGAGGCCAAAGCTGCGGGCATCGATACTTTTGTGGCGAAGCCGCTTTTTGCGGGCAGCGTGATGGATGAGTTCCGGGAAGCCTTCCGAAAGAAGCATGCAGCGCTGGCAAAAAAAGCTGCTGATCTAAAGGGAAAACGAGTGCTTCTCGCCGAGGATGTTGCCGTCAACGCAGAGATAATGGTTATGGTACTGAGTATGCGTGAAATTGACGTCGATGTGGCGGAGAATGGGAGAATCGCTGTTGATAAGTTCGCCTCTCACGAACCGGGCTATTATGACGCGATTCTGATGGATATGCGCATGCCGGAAATGGATGGTTTGGAAGCGACGAGAAGAATACGGGAAATGGACCGCCGCGATGCAGGGGTGATTCCGATCATTGCGCTGACAGCTAATGCTTTCGATGAAGATGTGCAGCGCAGTATGCAGGCCGGCTTGAATGCGCACTTGTCCAAACCCGTAGAACCTGCTTCTCTGTTTGAGACGCTGGAAACGCTGATAAAGAATTGAGCGCGGTAAAGGATTAATGTCGTTGAGTTAGCGATCAGCTAACCTATGAACTATCTGACTCCCCCTAATAAAGGATGGGAGGGAGAAATGTTGCGGCTGCGGCAGAGTGGGGGGCTAAAATCTCCTGCTAACTATTTTTAGCCTCTTGACATTTCATTCTCAAAGTGCTAATATTTTATGGCGTTCGGAACGAGCAGTTCGGACGATCGCCTGCAAGACGGCGTTTTGACAATTATAGAGGCTATTGATAGCGAAAGCAATT
>JAUNIO010000084.1 GCA_030535355.1 bacterium
ACTTTGTGCAAAAATATTTTGCAATTTTATGCAAAAAGGGCTTGCAAAAAACAAATATGTTTTTAAAAATTGTGGAAGAACCTGTCAGGAATCCCCGTTACGAAGTGCGCATTACTCAGCCGGAACTACTGGCCATGGTAAACATGGAAGAAACTGAAGGAGTAACTATCCAATGCCATCAGCTGCTGACCCGTTACGATCACAGCGAAGAATACAATGAGATAGATTTAGATGAACTCGACAGCGATTTTTTGGCCATCAACTGTAAATTGTACACGGCCATTCTCGACTGTTACGAAGATAACGTCAATAGCTTTTTAGATTTAAACATCGAATGCGATGGACTTGACGAAGAATAACCAGCTATAAACTAGCTGCTCATCTATTATTCGGCCTTTGGCGGTGCGCTTTCGTCCTGCTGCTTTTCCGATAACGCTTCGGCTGGTGCCTGATCCACTTGCGGCAAGGAATCCTGCTTTTTGGTTTTGCGCCTAATATCTAAATAAACGCCCACAAAGCCCCAGCCTCCAATAATATAGACCATGTACTGATACCACCAAGGGTGATTATCGCCCCAGATCCAAACATAAACCCAGGGGACAACATCGACGGCAGCATTAATGGTAACCAGCAATGCCAGCCCTTCCCATTGGCGCTTCAGAGCGCGTTTAAGTATTACAGCTGTCAGCCACCAAAAGATAACGCTCTTGACTACGTAAAGAACTAAAAAAATTACCGGATCTACATGGTAAGTATTAACGCATAAATCCCAGCAGTTATTATATTTTTCTACCAGCCAATTCATGGTTGCTCCTTCACTTTAGTATTCCCGTTTCCCTGTAAGCCACATATCAGAATACTCAGCAATAAAGCCAGCCAGGCTGCCGCAGAGATTTTCCACCCCCAGGCGAAGGCCTGAGACTGATATTTTATCCTCAGATGGTACTGCCCAGGTTCCAGCGGAATAGCCTGATAAGCGTGATTAAAGCGCACTATGGGCAAACACTGGCCATCTTGCTGCCACACTCGCCAGTTGTGATCGTAATTGACAGCCATAAACAAATAACTAGGCTCAGAGCAATTCACCTCGAGTTCCCAATAAGTATTCCCCTGCTCGATTACCCGCACTGTCCCAGTCGGGCGAGTGCTTCCCACACTGCGCTCATACAAAGAGTCTATGGAAGACGCTTCAGGAAGCTTTTCAGTGATCTGGCGCACAAATAAGGGGACTTCCTCAGTCGCTTCAGCGCGAGGCAGAAGACGCAGACACGGCAAAATATCCTTTAAAGTATAAATATAAAGCTTACTCCCTGGAAAAGCCGGATCTCCCATGATTCTTTCTTCAGCAATCTGGCTATTAGCACCAGCATCTAACAAAGGATAAAAGGAAAGCAAATGGGAAACGTTTTGCATCCTCAGCCAATCGTACATATCCGCAGAGCAGTGCCACTGCATTTGGCCTTCTGCGTTTTGCGAATGCAGCCAGTGACAGGCTTCGCTGGTTTGAAGATTAAAATAAGCGGCTAATTCAATACCACCTTCAAAAACCACGTGATCGGAATGACAGTGAACTCCCCAAAGTGCCGCCAAATCGGGGCTGAGTACTCGGGCGTGAAAGAGCAGCTTGTCAGCAGAATTCTTCCAGCCGCTTTTCAGCATCTCGCCTCCAGACACCATATAAGTAGGAGCGTAAACGCGCTGCGCTTCCTCCTCTATGAGACGCCAGGACAGAGGCTTCTCTTCCCAAGACGGCGGCAAATATTCCTGATAAGCGTTATTGACCAAAAATAAATCCAGCAGTGTACCGATAACTAAAATAGCAGCTGCCACAGCTGAGACCCGGCTGTTATATTTTTGCTTCAGCCAATCTATTACGGCCTGCGCTCCACAGGCTGCCAGCAATCCCAAAAAACACTGAAACGGAATGAGCAGACGTGCTGGGAAACGAAACAAATTAAAAGCGGGGCAAAACTTCCAAAAAATCCAGTACAGACCTCCTTGAGGCCCCAAAGCCCCCCACAGACACAGCAAGGCTAAACCAGCTACAGCCCAGGTAGAAGGGCGCGGGCACCTAAACAGTCCCACCGCCGCCAAAAATAAGGGTATTACCCCTATATAAGGCGCATTTTCCCAGAAAATACCTTCAGAAAAAATAGCACTGGAAGCTGTTCCCTGGGCGGGATTGCCTTGGCCATAAGGCATCAGCATACGCGTCAAATGAGACAATTTAAAAGGATAACGCTGCAGTTCTTCCCAGCTTTTGACTGAAGCGCGCGTGGAATCCTGCACCAAGTCAATGGTGGGCAGAAGCTGCACAGCGCTCAGCAAAAGCACCCCACAGGTGCACAGAAGCATTTTGCCCAGCAGATAATACCCTCTGCCGCGCTGCGGGCCAGGCTGCTGAAACTCATCCTCTGCCAATGCCAAAACCAAAGCATATAGATAACATGACAGCCAGCAGATATAGGTTACATGAGGGTGCCCTGCCAAAAATTGCCAGGACCAGACAGCCATTAAAACTAACAGCGCTAAAGCATTCCACCTTTGCCAGTACCAACGTATTAGGGCCAGACAGCAAGGCAGCCAGGCGATCACCTGAATCATGTTCAAATGCTTGAGCCGGAAGATGAATGCCCCTCCCAAGCCATAGGCCAAAGCGCAGAAAAAAGCCGCCGGAGGTGAGATTTTATACGTTCTCGCCCAAGCATAACTGCCCAGCATAGCCACACCTAAAGTTAGCAAAATGCTTAAATTAGTGGCAGCCGTTAGAGAAAAAAGCATATATAGCGGCAGCGTAGCTGGATAAAACACACCAGCCTGCCCTTCGGCTAACAAGGGTACACCATTGCCCAAATGAGGTTCCCACAGCGGCAACTCTCCTTGGGCCAGAGCCCTAGCCGCTAAGGCCCGGCGCGGAATGTTTAATTCCAGCAAGTCAGACCCCGTAAAATCCCCGCTATAGATAAGATGATTCCGCAGGGAAGCCGGATAAAAAAACACCGTCAGCGTGACCGCTGTCAGCAGCAGAATAATTCCCACTTCGCGCCAGTGTTTTTGCATAGCTTCTCACCTCATATAAAAAGACCAAATATCCCTCAGGACACTCGGCCTTTAATGGATCAAACAGCCTTATTCTGCTTGCTCAGCAACAGATTCTGATGGAGGCTCAAAAACATTATCCTCAGCGATAGCAGATACTTCAGCTTCCGGAAGCTGTTCTTCTGTCTGCGCTGCTTTCTTGCTAGAACGCCGTGCCGACGTAGCAGTGCGGCGTACAGAGGTTAGCGTACGGCGCGCTGCTACTCCGCGTTTTCCTTTGGTTCTCGGAACAGTCTTCGGCACTTCAGCATCCAAAAGAGAATCGGCAGCTGTACCCTTATCTCTGTTATTCTCATCACTTTCGGCAACAGCGTCTGCTGCGGAATCTGCTGAGTCAGCAGCGCTCTGCTGCAGCTCATCTACGCTGGGCCCACCATCTTGGGGCAAATCGGCGATCTGAACAGCCGACGGATGCTCAGCGCCAGTTTTCTCAGCTGTTCGGCGCTTAGAACTGCCACTTCGGCGTTTAGAAGAAGCTGGTTTAGATGCCGGAAGTTCCACAGCTTCCTCTGCAGCACTATCCGCAATCGGAATCGTGGAAGAGACTTCCGGTTCCTCTTCGTGAGCCGCTACTGTGTTTAGTTCTACCGCCGGCTCTGGCTCTGCAGGCACATCCACAGCCCCCGCTGCTCCATCATCGGCACTAGCCTCGGCCAGAGCTTTAAGCTCGCGATTGCGCGCTAGACTCTGCCGCCCTACCCTGCTGCGGCTGCCATCCTTGCGCGGCAGCGCAGCGGAGTTCAGCGCAGGCAGCGCTTCGACATCATCTGACTCCGCGATACCATAGCGCTCGCTCGCCCAGCGGTTTATATTTTGGATAATATTGGGACGCTTATCCGCATCGCCATACGCTGGCTTATCATAGAACTCATCTGCATACAGAGCAGAAGAACTCTTATTGTTGCTATTATGGCGAAGTGTGTCTTTGCCAGCTTTCAGCCTGCGTTTGCCATGGCGCTCTCCACCAGAAGCAGTGTCCGAAAATTCGTCATCATTGTGACGAAAAGAAAAACGCTCCGAACTGGCGGCCAGCTCACTGAAATTCAAAGAGCTAAGCTCTTGGTCCAACAATAGACGGCCCGTATGGCGGGAATTGCTGCGGCTATAGACCAAATTTTCCACATCGCTAAAATTAAGTTTTTCGGAACGGCTGTACAGCAAACGCTCTGGCTTACGCTCACGCCCAGACGTGGATTCAGAGCGAGAACGGCCAGCCCCCAAAGAAGAACGCGCAGGCCTAGGAAGGTCTAATTCGCGTTTTTCCCGCCGCGGCATTGCCAGAGTAGGTTCTGGATAACTATCCAAAACCAAACTCGACAAAGGCTCCACAGCAGAGGTTTCCAAAGAATCTTCATTTTCTGGACGGCGGCGTTTGCGCACATGGCTGGACGCTACTTTTTCGCGGGCAACCGGAACAGCATACCCAGTGTTCTTGCGAGTACGGGACTCGCGCATACTTACAGGTAAGAGCTGCTCAGTTTTCAGACTTAAACGGCGGCTGCGGCTGCGGGTTTTGGGTTCACTAACCCGGCGCAGGCGGCTACTGCCGTCCAATGTGTGATGGCTGCGCGTGGCAATAGACCAATTGCGGGCATCCGCAGGCCGCAATTCGGAAGATAAATTCTTGATTTTCAATTCCCGACCAATAATTGTCAGGGCTTCATCAAGGCTCATGCGGTCAGTGCGGTCGAGTTCGCCATCGAAAAAAGTCACCACCCGATTGCGCACGTCAGCATCCTGCAGCTCCACAATAAAACGGGCCGCGGACAATTTAGATAAGCTGAGTTCTTCACTGCCAGCTTCTAGGGACCTGAGTTCTGCTACGATATTATTGCGCCGCAAAGCATATAAGACGGGCAGCATGAGCTGGACAGCCTCACGGGAATCTCCCACAAAACATACTTTAGGGCAAGGCGTGTATTTGCCGGCATCGATGTGCATCTCATCCATGAGGTTGAGCAAAGGCTCTATATCCATAGAGCATCCCACCGCATTAGCATCGGCTCCATCACAGCCCAAACCAGCCATACGGGCTGCCATTCCGTCATAGCGGCCACCAAAAGCTACCAAACGCCCAGCGCAGGCAACTTGGAAAATGGTGCGATTATAGCAATCTACATCGCGAACGACTAGAGGATCAATGATATAATCGACTTTCAGTTCACTTAAATAAGCACAAATAGTTCGGAAATGCGCTTCACAATCTTCACAGAGACAGCTGTGAATCGAAGGCACTATACTGGCTAAACTGCGGCAGCATTCTTCTGGGCATCCCAGCACCCACAGCGGTCTATTTTTATAGCGGCTGAGACAAGATGGGCACAAATCCGCGCTATGGCGCGCAAAAAATTCGCTAAGCATCTGCTGATACACGGGACGGCAATGCTCGCATCCTAAGGTATTAAGATGTACGCGCACTTTAGGCAGACCCAAAGCCTGACACAGATCGTTAGCCATCATAATGACTTCAGTATCGCTAGCAGGGTCCTCGGTGCCTAACGCCTCTAAGCCGAACTGATACCCCTGCCAGTTTAATGACTTCCGTCCAGAACTATGCTGAAATACAGGACCCAAATAAAATAGTTTCGTGGGACCATCAGAATCTAAGTATAGGCGATGCTCACAGTAAGCTCTCAAGGTCGAGGCTGTCATATCGGGCCGCAGTGCCCAGCTTTCTCCATTATGACCTTTTATGGTCCACAGCTTATTTTGCACTGTGCCTGAATCGCGGCCTATACAGTTAGTAAAAAGCTCTTTATTTTCAAATAAAGGAGTACGTATTTCCCTATAGCCGTACGCCTCAACCAAACGAAACGCAATATTCTCAAGATAATACCAAGAATTAATCTCAGCGGGAAGAATATCGCGCATTCCTTTGCAACACGTTATTCCCATTTAATATGCAATCCTTCCCGAACAGAACAGATGCAGCCCTAAGAACGGATAATGCCGCATCTATTCTCCAATAACGATATGACCAACAAGGCCTGCCTTTACAGGCAAGCCTTGTTAAGCTCGGAAAGACTACTCGACAACCTCTTCTATAAGTTTACGGGATACAACCTTTTCGTCGCCGATGACGATCGATTCCAAAATCATGCGCGAGGCCTCTTCGATAGCCGCCGGTTTATCCTGCGTATGCAAAATTGCCAAAGGCTCGCCTTCTTTTACTTCATCGCCAACGCGATGCTCCATAATGATACCTACTGCCGGATCGATGGGATCGCTCTTTTTCACGCGCCCTGCGCCCAAAGCGGTAGAAGCCATGCCGATCTTCTGAGCATGAATGCTAGCGACATAACCGGAACGGGGAGCTTTAACCTCCACAGTAAGAGGAGCCTGCGGCAGATACTTAATATCCTCACAAACCCGGGCATCTCCGCCCTGAGCTGCAAACATCTCTGCCAATTTCTTCAGGCCGGCACCGCTGACCAAAAGCTCACGCACACGCTCGCGGGCTGCATCCAAAGAGGGACATATCTTCGCCATTTCCAGCAAATGAGCTGCCAGCTCAACAGAAACCGTCTCCAAAGCGGAGCCGGGGCGCTCGTTGCGCAGAATTTCGATAGCCTCGCGCACCTCTAACGCGTTGCCGATCATGGTGCCTAAAGGCTGATCCATATCGGAGATGACCGCTCTCACCCGGCGGCCCATGTGATTGCCCAAATCCACCATACGGCGGGCCAGTTCCCGAGCATTATCCAAAGTATCCATAAAAGCGCCGCGGCCATATTTTACATCCAGTAAAATACAATCGGCTCCGCAGGCCAGTTTTTTACTCATCACCGAAGAGGCAATCAAAGGAATAGAATCTACTGTCGCGGTGACATCGCGCAAAGCGTACATTTTACCGTCAGCCGGAACCAAGTTGCCGGTTTGGCTGATTACGGCACAGCCTATGCGCTTGACCTGGGCGATAAATTCTTCGCCGCTCAGTCCCGTGCGCAGGCCAGGCACGGATTCCAGTTTATCCAAGGTACCGCCGGTATGCCCCAGGCCGCGGCCAGACATTTTAGCGACTGTAGCCCCTGCAGCGGCCGCTAAAGGTGCCAAAATCAAGGTAGTAGTATCACCTACACCGCCTGTGGAATGTTTATCCACCTTAACGCCGGGCAAACAGGAGAGATCGAGCTGATCGCCAGAATCGATCATAGCCTGAGTAAGGGCTGAAAGCTCTTCAACGTTCATGCCCTGATACCAGACTGCCATAAGCCAAGCGGCCATCTGATAGTCCTCTACGCCATCTCCCTTGGCGAATCCCAGCACGAACTCGCGAATTTCGTCAGCGGAAAGAACTCCGCCATTTCTCTTTTTTAGAATAAGCTGATATGGATTCATTGTTATTAAATCTCCTTAACAATGCCGCGCACTAAATTGATAAAACGAGGACGCGCTGCGTTGGCGGCATTAAGCACATCGGTATGCGTATCCGCTGACGGGCCTTGATGCAGAACGTTAGTAATGCAGGAGATACCCAGCACTCTTAAACCTGCATGAGAGGCGACTATCACCTCGGGAACTGTCGACATGCCGACAGCATCTCCGCCCAAAATACTAATCATCTTAATTTCAGCTGGCGTCTCATACGAAGGACCGGAATTGCCCCAATATACGCCTTCCTGCAAGTGAATATCCAGTTTAGCCGCCACCTGTTTGGCCTTTTCGCGCAGCTCAGCATCGTATGCTCGGGACATGGCAGGGAATCTAGGCCCTAATTCGTCCTCATTAGGACCGATAAGAGGATTAGTTCCTGTAAAATTAATGTGATCGCTGATGAGCATCAAATCGCCCACCTTGAATTGAGGATTAATTCCTCCGCTAGCGTTGGTAACGATTAAAGTTTTGGCTCCCAAGGCCTTCATAACCCGTACCGGAAAAGTTACCTGACGCATCGTAATGCCTTCATAAAAGTGGACACGCCCCCTCATAATGCACACGATATGGCCTTCTAGAGAACCTATCACCAATTCACCTACGTGACCAGAGACAGTAGATGCGGCAAAACCGGGGATATCGCCAAAAGATACCGCAACGGGATTTTCCACTTCATCTGCTAAACTTCCCAAACCGGAGCCAAGAATCATGGCAATTTCCGGCACTAAATCTGTCTTTGCACGCACTGCTGCTACAGCGGCGGATACACATTCAACTATAGACTGACTCACTGTTTCTCCTCGTTCACAAACCGTTTGCGCATCTCCGCTAAAGCCCGTAGCTCTTCGGAAAAACGGTTCACATCCTTAAAATCTTTATACACAGAAGCAAAGCGCACATAGGCTACCTCATCGAGATCGATGAGCCTTTCCATAATGCGCTCTCCGATCAGCACCGACTTGATTTCCACATCACCGGATGCTCTTAAATCGCGTTCTAAAGAAGTTACCATGGCTTCTATGGCGTCAGGGTCCACAGGCCGCTTGCGGCAAGCTTTGGTTACTCCGCTGAGAATTTTGTTGCGATCAAACTCCTCACGCCGGCCATCTTTTTTTATGACCAGCAAGCGAGCGGATTCATATCGCTCAAAAGTCCAAAAACGCTTTTTACAGGCAGGACATTCGCGCCGCCGCCTGATACTGCAGCCGCCGTCCGCTACGCGCGAATCGGTAACTCTGGTGTTTTCATGACTGCAAAAAGGACAATGCATTAAGTAAACATCCTGCCAAACCAATCAATTATTCGCCAGAACCACCCCATAGGGCCGCGTCGCACCGGCGTTTCACCATCTTCGTTTTCTGGTGAAGACTGTTTTATTAAATGGGCACCAAAAGCTAATAGGCCTACGGCTGTCGCATAAATCGGTGAAGCTAAATATTCAGGCAAATTAGCCAGGCAACAAGGGGCTGCCACGCGTACAGCGACACCAAGTTCTTTACTAAAACGACGATCTATGGCCGGAAGCAGAGAACCTCCTCCGGTCATCACGACTCCTGAGATTACCAGCCCGCGTTTGCGCGCCGCTTCCATCTGCTCTTTAACCCAATCGATAACTTCCTGCAGCCGGGCATCTATTACGTCAGCCAGTTCCTTGCGAGACACAGAGACTTGGCTGTCACCAGCAGTTGATGTAGCAGAAATAGTAACTTCTGCTTCTTTAGCATCCAAATATTCGGCAGCAGCTATTCCATACTCAGTAACTAAGCGCTCAGCTTCGCTCTTAGTAATATTAAAATAACTGGCGACATCACCGGCGACAACACGTCCACCTTTTGCCAGGACAGCAGAATAACCGATCTCTTTAGTATATACAGCTAAATCGACAGTTCCCATGCCAATGTCGAGCACAAGAGCGCCGACATCGCGCTCTTCATCGGTCAAGACTGCCAAAGCCGAAGCCATAGACGCCGGCAAGAGACCATCTTTGCGTATTTCCAGACCTGCTTTATCGACAACGCGACGCACATTCTGGACATACGTAAGCGGAGCGGTACATACATAAGCTTCTGCTTCTAAACGCACCCCGGTGAGCCCCACAGGGTTAATGATGTCATTTTGACCATCAACGCTAAAAGAGCGCGTTGTCATAGAGATAATCTCATGATCTGAAGGCACGCCGACCAAGCTAGCACTGGCTTGGGCTCGCTCCTTATCAGCCAGCGTTATTTCGCCCTCTTTGTTGCCGACAGCCGTAACGCCGTGTCCAGTCCGAAAAGTTAAGTTTTCAGAGGTCAGACCTACGACTACCGGCCCCACAGAATAACCGCTGGCTTCAGTCTCCGCTACAGCCTTAACGATAGCGTCAACCGTTTCAGCACTGTCAACAACAACGCCATCAGAGACACCTTTACAAGGAACGACGCCGCGCGCGACGACTTCAAGCCCCCCGTCAGGAGATAGTTCCACTATCGCACATACGATTTTACTGGAACCAATATCCAAAGCTGTAAGAGTTTGTAACTGAGCCACTGCAGAACTCCACCCTAGAACTTCATTAGCAAAGTTCAGGTCCAACATTCAGAAACAGAATACAACTTGTTTCTTTCGGTTTAGAAATTGCTTTTCCTCTTACAATGGTAAAGGTACCTCTCTACAGCCATTGCAAGGCCAACTCGTCGAGTTCTAAATCACTGAACACATTATCTGCCGATTCCACAGGAGATGACGCTTCATCACTGCGGCCAGTTTCTATTGCATTTATGCCCTGCACAGCTTCAGGCTGCTCAATTACCCGCTCTTCTTCCGGCTGCGCCGACTCGGACTCGGTATCTGAAGCTGAACTAATGCTGTCAGCGCTCTCGGATATATCCTTCTTAAGTTCTTCAAACGGTTCTGCTAAATCAAAGCAAACATCAGCTAGGGTTACAGCCTCTGCGATTACCAGATCCGCTCTCTCTTCAGCAGCAGAGCTGGCAGTATCCTGAGAATCGGACTCTGGCGCTAAAGATTCCTCGGGGGACGGTGCTAACATACCTGCAGTGCTGCCGGCTGAACTACTGTCTGCATTATCTGTCAGTTCCATGACAGCCTGCAGCAAATCCCGTTCGGAAACCACAGCGGTATCCGTTCCTTCACCATCCAAGAGTGGCTCCAGTTTCAGGCTGCTGAGCAAAGGAGCCAGGTCTAAATCGGAATTGACGTCTTGACCGGCAGGCTCAGGGGAATCTATAATCTCATCCCCAGTCTCCGCAGCTTCTGGAGATGCAGAATCAGGCGTTTCCTGCATTGCGGGCACGTCAGCTGCAGATTCACCAGCCGAATGCTCTGCTGCCCGCTCTGCTTCATCAGCGTCAGCAAAGCTGTTGGGAATAGCTGCATCAGCGTCTTGTTCAGCGTCAAGATTAGAGACTGCGCTTTCCTCTGAACTCTCTTTAGCAAGCGAAACAGATTCGCTTGCTGCTGCTATATCTTCTTCATTTTCCTCGGCACGGACAGCGATCTCTGCTGAAGCTTCCGGCGCAGTCACAGCCGCCTCCGTCTCTGCGGATGCGCTTACTTCCTGTTCATCGGCAGCACTTTGCTCCTCACTGGATTCTAAAGTTCCCTGCGCAGAACTTTCAAGTTCCGCAGCCTCTGAAGAAGCTTCACCGATAACAGTAACGCCAACGCTATCGGCAGCGGCCTGCGAAACAGAACTATCAGCGGCACTGGAGCTGAGGAAATCGGTGCCGTTAATTTGCCAATGCAGACCTTGTATCTGCAAATCGTCATCTTCATCTTCAGCAGCGATCAGCTGCACTTTAATCTTATCCGTGCCTTCTTTAGTTAGCCAATCGCCCGCTTCTTCTGGCGCATCCTGTTCTTCATTCTGTTCTTCGCAACAGCGATTGCATCAAAGGCCTGTAAAATCTTAAGCTCTTCTTCCGATTCCAGAGTTTCAGGCCATACCGCAGCCCGCAGACAGACGTCCAAAAATTCTTCAGCATCCTCACGATCAAAGCCACTGGCCCTCATCATGTCCAAACTCAGCTGCACAGCAGCTTCCTGAGCATCTTCTTTACGATAGCCCCGGCAATAATAGTCCCAGTCCAGCGCATAGCGCATAGCGCTCATACGCTCTATAACATCGCTGCTTAAATCGGTTGTCCAGGAGGTCATTTCCGGATATCCCAAATAGGACACCAAGTCTCCTAAACAACATTCAGGCGGGGATTCCAGGGCTGTCTGCAAAGCGTCATACTCAGCCTGCCAAATGCCTATCTCAGTCTCTGGGCTAAGCGTTTTTGTCCAGCGGCGGGCACCTTCTACCCAAGTAGCTTCAGCTTCATCTTCATAGATGAAAACTCTAGTCAGCCCCTCAGCCAGCCATTCCTGCCGCTCTAGCAGCTGCCCCTTCAGCATATTGCACAGCGTCTCCAAACGGCCCAGAATAACATCGACTATTTTTTCTAAAGCAAATCCCTTAGGAGCCCCCAGCATTAAAGGCAGCTTCTTTTCCACATATTCGCGCAGATGTTTATCTTTGCTAGGAGCGGTAGCCAAGAAATTATTGAATTTTTTTAATTCCGGGTCTTGAATAAGCGAAGGTTCCCGCAAAGCCGGGGCCAAAGACTTATACCAGTTCAGCAGGGCTTTAGCAGTATAATTCCAGAATGACCCCTCGTGTTCGGCTTTTACGGTTATAATGCGGCAAATACCCTGAAGATAACGCTTCTCGCATTCACCTACTTCTCGAAAACCGAGAAGCCAATCCTGTGGGCTAGCCACCATCTCCGCAATGTTTTTCGCGCTGCGCTCTACAGGAACCACTAAATTTGGCTTTTTGCCTTCTTTATCGCGGGAACCGCACTTGAATATTTTAACTTCACGCGCCCAGCGCCACAGCAAGACCGCCAGGATCATTTCCATAATCGCCGGAGTCAGATTGTAAGGCTGCTCCAGCCAAGGGCTGATGAGAGCAGAGGCTTCTACAGCAGTTTCAGAGTTTTCAGTAGCTAAAATAGCATGGGCTATGGTTTTTAAAGCTAAGCCGACAGCATTATCTGGTATTTCAGCATTAAGAGAGTAATGTGTCCAAAAGCCATTCGGCTCATTTCTTTTGAATACCCCGGTTTTTACTAGCCCTTCCTCCACCATATTCCGCAAAACACGTTCGTCAGTATGCAGAGCTACGGTATCGCCGGATTTGAGCAAATGATTAATTAAACTTAGACGGCTGCGCAGACTGGCACCATTATAGCCTAAGCACATAAGCTCCGCAGAAGCGATATGCGGCAGTTCTCCGATTAAACCGGGTAAACAGCCGTCCAGCCACTCCTGCACCTGCTCATCGTCTTCAAAACCGAGCAATTTTGCATTATAGTAATACTCTATATTATCGTAATCCAATAGAGTTTCCGCATAACTGTCCAGGCTGGAAGTTACTTTATCAAGTAAAGCGGCAACCTGAGCATGTTCTGGGGAATTAGCATCAGAGAACGGAAGTTCTTGAGCCATCATGCGCTCCAAAGTGCGCACTTCCACAATATCTTTAGCAAAACGGTGGGCTTCACGGGGCAAAACCATGACTACGCGCTTATGGTTATATTTGCCCTGGCGTATCTGTGCTGCAATAGCATCTCTGTCACTGGCTGAATCGGGGATAATATAAGCAAACAGCATATCACCGCGATATGGATTCTTACAGCTTAGCAGCTCATCAGCCTGAAGCAAAAAATGGAATGGATCAGCAATATCTGCCGAAACGTAAGCGCGCACTATGCCATAACGATCAGTGCAGTATTTGTCATTAAAGCCATCAGCTTTAATGCGCAGGGTAGCTAAACCGCTCTGCAACTCCTGGCGCAGATCCAATTGCGCACGCATACGTTTGCGGCTGCGCTGCACAGCCTGGGGTACATTGACGTCGCGTTTGGGAACCGGAAGCAGATATTCTTGGGTAGCCTCAGAGAATTCCAGAGCTTTTCTCTGCAGCAAAAGCGTTAAACTATTGCGCACCGTGCGCTCTTCACGCTCGCCTAAATGCAGTGCCCATAGTATAGTTTCCAGCTGCGGGCGCAGGCACTCATGACCGATTAGCTGCAAGATCATCACAAGGCGCAGGATACGCCGTGACTGCGGAACGTCTCCAGCAGCCAAAATGGCATTCTGCAGAGCAGATGTATAAAACTTATTTTGCTTATCTTCCTGGATGGCTTTTTCAAAATATGTACACAGCCAATCCACGGTGTACATATTTAGGCGCCCGTTGGGCTGAACGGCCGCATAATTATTCAGAAAATACGTAAAACTGCCGGGGCCGACATCGCTAAAAAAGCGAAATGCCGTTTTTTTGCCAGACCTAAGGCTCATAGCAACCCGAGGCAAGGCAAACAGAGCCGCTGGATGAAGCGGATAGGCCCCACAAACCACATTATCTGTTATCCATTTTTCGCTTTTGCCAGCGTAGAGTTTTTGTTTCTCAGTTAATGCTGCTTCTTCCTTAAAATCTTTATACTCCCCGGCATCTCCCCATAGTTCCGATTCGGGATGGCATAAAATATAATTAGTTACCAGCTCTTCCCACTCGCCAAGTTTGCCCAGCAAGTTAATCGGCTGAACTTTGCGGAAAATGTCCGTTAGAAACGCTTCTTCATCCATATCGAGAGAACTAATATCGCGTCTAAGAGTTCCCACAAACAGCAAAGGAAAAGAACTGTCCTTGCAAAGGGCTATAAATTCCCGCACTGCCTGAGCATTTTCGCTATTGCTGTCAGCTAAACAGGAATCGAAAATATTATCAAAATTGTCCCCTAGAACTACAAGCCCATCAATGCTACCCTGCAAATGCAAATAGGTCAGCGTTTCCACATATTCCTGTACCAGATCGGCAGCCTTAGGAGTAAATTCGCAAGTTTTTTTGCAGCTGAGCAAAGCACTGCCGAGCGCTCCGCGCAAGGCATAGACAAAATCGCCGCTGCTAAAATCCGCTACAGCTACCAGCCAATTTCTTCCTTCCGAGCGCAGGCTTTCTAAAGACTGCGCCACATAATCGTCATCAAGCGACTGGCAAAGCTTAGTAAAGTAATCGCTGGGATAAGAAGCCGTGAGCACGCGGTCCATAACATACAGCAAACTGGTTTTTCCCGTACCGCCTGCGCCCGCTAAAATTAAGGCTCCTCCTGTCCGCGCACTGCTGGCGAAACTGCGCAGAGCATCGAGCTGTGGAGTAACAAAATGAACATTATCCAGAACTTGCTCCCCAGATGACGGTTCCGCTAAAGCACGGCGCAAATCTATTGCATCTACCGCTGTTTTTTTGCGTACGCCAACTAAACGACTAAACGTTTGGGTAGCAATTGTAGCCATATAAAGCCTCCTGGAGGACGGAAAAACCTTAAATTTTAGTCGGTTAACTTTTCCAAGAGTTAATTATTTACCTGCCGAAATCTTCAGCAAAACATCATCTTATCGCAATATCATTTAGCTAGGGTTCAATGTCATTTAGTTCAGGCTCAATGTCGTTAACTTAAGGCTCAACGACATTGGACATGTTAACTCATAT
>JAUNIO010000085.1 GCA_030535355.1 bacterium
TTGCTGGGTCAGATGCAGCAAATTAGGCGGTTAGGCCCTCTTCAGGATGTGCTGCGCCTGCTTCCCGGTATCGGCAGCCAGCTAAAGGATCTGCCTGTCGATGACAAGCAGATAAAACGCGTAGAAGCCATCATTCAGTCCATGACCCCAGAAGAGCGCCGCAATCCTGAAATTTTGGACGCCTCACGCAAGCGTCGCATCTCAGCGGGCTGTGGCAGCGATGTAGCCGCTATCAATCAGCTGATAAACCTGCACAGCATGATGTGCAACATGATGAGAAATTTTGGCGCCGGAAAAGCCGGAAAAGCGCCTCAAGTTAAAAAGAAAAATTCTTTTAGATTGCGTTTCTAAGAGACAAAACACTTGCAATAGCAGAAACAGATATGTCCCAGGAGGCATCCCAATGGTTCGTTTAAGACTACGCAGAGTAGGCCGCAAAAAACAGGCTAGTTATCGCATCGTCGCTGCTGACGCCAACAGCCCTCGCGATGGCCGTTTTATTGAAATCCTCGGTCATTACAATCCCCGCACCGAGCCCGCCACTGTCGTTCTGAAAAAAGGACGCATCATGGAGTGGCTTAAGAACGGCGCTACCCCTACCGAAGCTGTTACCCTTTTATTGGTGAAAGATGGTATCTGGAAAGAATTCTACGGTACCGATTACGTTTTCCCCGCCCCCAAGGCGAAAGCTGAAAAGACTGAGACTCCTGCTGAGGCCTAATTGGCAAGACGCGGCAGATCGAGCCGCCGCTAGATTGTGCAAATAATTCATAGCGGCCACGACCGACTGCAAAGCTGGTTCGCCAGCAGAGAGGACTATTCGATGAAAGACTTGCTAGAATTCCTAGCTCGCGAGCTTGTAGATTTTCCCGACCAAGTTGAGGTCAAAGAGATCGAGGGTGAGCGCTGCGTCATCCTAGAATTGCGGGTCTCGCCAGAAGACATGGGAAAGGTAATTGGCCGCCGCGGCAAAACCGCCCAAGCCATTCGTACTTTAGTAAAAGCAGCTGGGCTGCGCGACGGCAAAAAAGTGATGATTGAAATTATCTAATTTGCCCCCAGCCAGCTGTTAGCGCGGACAAGAGCCAGTAGCACACACTGCTGGCTCTTGGTGTATATATCAGTATAATAAGATAATAAGGAACAGCAACGTGAGCAAAAACGCTTCTAAATCTCTGCCGCCATTGCCATCTGCTTCAGACTTGGTGGCCATCGGCAAAATTCTGCGTCCCCATGGCGTGCGTGGAGAGATGCGCACTCTAATCTTAACCGATTTTCCAGAGCGTTTTTTTGAAACTGACGAAGTGTTTTTCGTCTCTCCAAACCAAAAAATAGTTAAGCGTTTTGAACTGCAGAGCGCCCGTTTTCACGCCAATTGGATTTTGCTTAAATTTACCGGCATCGATTCTCCGGAAGAGGTAGCGGAATACCGCCATTGGCTGATCACCGTCCCTCAAGACCAGCTGGTGGAACTGGAAGAAGGCGAGTATTGGCACTTTCAGCTCGAAGGCCTCCAAGTCGAAGACGCTGACGGTCACCCAATCGGCACCCTAAAAGAGGTAGTTGAGACACCAGGCCACGATCTATATGCTGTCCTCCCCCCCCACGGCAAAGAGATCTTGATTCCGGCCGTCAAAGAATACGTTCTTAACGTCGATCTCGACCAAGGCAAAATGATCGTTAAAGTTCCTCTAATTGCTGAGTGACGGTTATGCGCATCGATATTCTCACCCTTTTTCCGGAGATGTTCGCTCCTTTATATTCGAGCATACCCGCCCGGGCTCAAACGGCAGGCAAAGTACAAATCGAGCTGCACAACTTGCGGGACTATGCTGCAGCGCCCCACCATCAGGTCGATGATACTCCATTTGGAGGCGGTCCAGGCATGGTCCTAAAGCCCGAGCCGTTAGCTGCCGCTCTGCAGTCTATCCAGGATGAAGAGAAAGACAAACCAGCCCGCGTTATTTATCTATCGCCCCAGGGGATCCCGCTCACTCAGCGCTTAGCCGAAGAGCTTTCCCAATTGCCCCGGCTGCTGTTGGTCTGCGGCCATTACGAGGGCATTGACGAACGCATCATCGATAAATACATAGATATGGAAGTATCCATTGGCGATTATGTACTTTCCAACGGCGAATTAGGTGCCATGGTTCTAAGCGATGCCGTTATCCGTTTGCTAGATGGGGTGATTGCGAGCGATTCGGCGGCTCAGGAATCTTTCAGCACGGGAATTTTAGACCACCCCCATTACACCAAACCAGCTATTTTTGAGGGTATGGCGGTTCCCGAGGTCCTGCTGTCTGGCAATCATAAGCATATTGAAGCCTGGAGACAAGAGCAAGCCCTGGCCGCCACCAAGCGCAAGCGCCCAGATTTACTGCAATAATTCACTTTTACCGAGGAAAACTATGAGTAAAAACTATGCGGATTTATCCGCCGACGCCTTGGCTTCGCGCCTGATCATGATCGATATCCCTGCTCCTCAGCTTTCCGAGCACGATCGCCAGCACCTGAGCGTTCACCCGTGGAATGGCGTCATTTTATTCGCCAAAAACGTAACCAGCGCTCCTCAGGTGCGGGCTTTAATACGCTCACTGCACAGCTGCCTGCCGGTTTCTCCTCTAATCGCCATCGATCAGGAAGGTGGAATAGTTAACCGTTTCCGCTTTCCCGAGATGAGCCTCTCCCCCGGGCTGCTAGCTCTGGGCCATAGCGGCAGTGAAGAGGACGTCTATAGTGCGCATCGCATTATGGGAAGAGAATTGCGCAATTTAGGGATACATCTCGACTTTGCTCCCTGTCTTGATGTCAACAACAATCCCTCCAACCCTATTATCGGTGTGCGTTCTTTTGGCGAAGATCCCCAACTGGTGGCGCGGCTAGGACGTCAGGCTATCCGCGGGCTGCGCGACGGAGGTGTCGCCCCTACCGCCAAACACTTTCCCGGGCACGGCAACACCAGCAGGGATTCGCACTTGGCACTACCCATCATCAATTCTAATCTAGAAGAGCTTGAAAATACTGAACTGATTCCCTTCCAGGCAGCAGTGGAAGAAGGCGTTGAAGCCATCATGACAGCTCATATAGTTTTTCCCGCCCTAGACCCGCAAGTTCCCGCCACTCTCTCCGCCCCCATTCTCTGTGGCCTGCTCCGCGAGAAAATGGGCTATCAGGGCTTAATCGTCACAGATTCCCTGTCCATGCGCTCCATCGCTGACCGCTGGGGATTTGGAGAAGCTACTGTGCGTTCTATAGAAGCAGGTGCCGACTTGATTTTAGCGTTGGGCAGCTTTGAACAGCAGGATGAAGCGCGGCAGACTCTCGCCGCAGCAATCTCCAGCGGGCGGATAAGCCGCGAGCGCATTTACGCCTCGCTGAAGCGAATCGAAAACCTGCAGGAGCGCTATCACGGCCTGCCCCAAGACGCTCCCGATTGGGATATAGCAGAGCACAAAAATACCATGCAGGCGATCACGTCGCGCACTGTAAGCATTTTGCGCAACGAAGACCATCAGCTGCCTCTGCAGCTAAAGCCGCAGGAAAAACTGCTCATCATCGCTCCCGATATGCTGCCCCAAAGTCCGCTGGGCGAGATGGAAAAGAGTTCGTCATGGGCGGATCTCGTGCGCCCCTATTGGGGAAACAGCAGCGAGCTGACTTTCGATTTGGCCACTTCAGGCCCGGCTCTTGGAGAATTGGGCAAACAGGCGGCAGCAGCTGACTGCGTTTTGCTTTTGCTGTACGCCCGCGGGCGTATATCCGATAGCCAGATCGACATCGCTAAAGAAGTTCTGGCCGCCAATCAGCGCACCGTACTCATTCCCCTGTCCAGTCCTTACATTTTAGCCGATCTGCCTCCGGTGCGCCAGGCGATTACCGCCTATAATTACGGCGAGATGAGTCTGCAGGCTCTCTTTAGCCAGCTATTTTCCCCAAGCTGCGCCGACGCGGAAGCTAACGCAAGCGCTGACTAATTCGCGAAGCCATAACTTATTCGCGAAATTTTATTCGCGACACACTAACTCAATGGCCTTGAGTAAATGGCCTTGAGTTAGCATATAATTAATTTTCGCGCAAATAAGGCGAAAAACCCTTGCATAGAAGGATTTTATCCGCTATAATATTGCGGTCCTTGTTATTAAGTTATAGCTCAGACAGCGTAGCGAAACAGTGGACCGTTCGCAAGAGGGCCAGTTATAGGTCTTCTCCCCACAGTACAAAGTAAATTTGGTAAAGAGAAGGAGATCCGCCATGGATCTGATTCAAAGAATTGAAAGCGAGCAGATCGAGCTGATCGACAGCGCCCGCACTGAAGCTAACAAAGATCAAAAGCACGTTAAAGAGATTTTGCCCGATTTTGGCCCTGGCGACACTGTAAAAGCTTGGCTCAAAGTAGTTGAAGGCGGTAAAGAGCGTTTGCAGGCTTTTGAGGGTATTTGCTTAAAACGCGGAAATTCCGGTTTGAAAGAGACTTTTACTCTGCGCAAGGTTTCCGGCGGTGTAGGCGTTGAGCGCACTCTGCTGATTCACAGCCCTCGTTTAGTGCGCGTTGAAGTTACCCGCCGTGGTGACGTACGCCGTGCCAGACTGTTCTATCTGCGCGACCGCGTCGGTAAAAAGGCCCGCGTCAAAGAGAAACGCTTTATCGCTTCCAAATAATGCTTGGCTAAAGGGTATGCTATTTGCCCTGTCTCCAAGTTGGCGAATCCGCCTTCTCGACCCTAGCCTGGTCGGCAGGCGGATTTTTTTGTTCTGCGAGGGCCCGCTTTGAAAGACAATAAACTTATATTAACCCTCTACATCTTAACGTTACTGCGTTTAGTGCTCTGCTTTATTCCCCGCCACCCCAAATGGGCCTACTGGCGCAATATTGGCCAAGAATATTTAGATTCTTTCATCATGGCTGGGTTAGTAGCCATCTTGATCATTACCTTCGTGGTACGGAGTTTTTATATTCCCTCGGAATCCATGGTTCCTACCCTGCTTGTCAACGATTATATTCTGGTCAACAAATTTGTATATCACTTTTCTACGCCTTCCAGAGGCGAAATAGTGGTTTTTCATCCCCCGCATGTAGATAATCCCGAAGCGGTCGATTTTATCAAACGCTGCATAGCCGTGGAAAACGATGTTGTAGAGATCAATAACGGTGTGCTCTATCTCAATGGCCTAGCTATGCGCGAGCCTTTTATTAAAGAGCCTCCCGTCAACAATTTCGGGCCTTACCGCGTACCGCCGGGACACGTCTTCATGCTAGGCGATAACCGCAATAACTCCGACGATTCCCGTTTTTGGGGACCATTGCCCCTCAAGAACGTCGTCGGAAAAGCGGAATTTATATTTTGGCCCTTCCGCCGCTCAGGTTCTTTATATCCGTCAGAGCCTGACCACCCCGCTGAGGAAACAGCTCATGCCTACTCCATTTAAAAGCCGCAAGAAAGTCACTGTTCCTTCAGCTGCCAGAGTAGAAGCTGCCGGAGAAGAAGCTTCCCGCGAACGCGCCTATTCCTGGTTTCCAGGTCACATGCGCAAAGCCATGCGCCAGCTGGAAGAACAGCTCAGCTTAGCGGACATCGTGCTTTTAGTCATGGATGCCCGCATTCCCCAATCTTCACGCCAGCCAGACTTAGAAAAAATGCTGTCTCTGCGCCGCAAAGAATATATTTTCGTGCTCAATAAAGCCGATTTAGCAGACGAAAGCGAAACTAAACTGTGGCTGCAAGCGCTGCGCTCTGAAGGCTGCCACGCCTGTACTCTTACTGCGACCAGCGGACGCGGTGCCGGGCCTCTAGAATCGGTCATAGCGCGCTTGCGCCAAACCATCCAAATACAGCGCCAAAAAAAAGGCTTGCTTAGCCGCGACCCGCGCATCGCGGTTGCAGGTATTCCCAATGTGGGCAAATCCTCGCTACTCAACCGCTTAGCTGGTGCCGTAAGGGCTAAAACCGGGGCCCGCCCGGGTATCACCCGCGGAAATCAATGGGTGGCGGTGAGCGGAAAATGGCAAATACTGGATTCTCCGGGCATACTCTATCCCCGCATTGAAGGAGAGGAGAATCTAACCAGTCTGGTCGCCGCAGGATGTATCAGCACTAATGCCGTTCCTATGGAAAAAGTAGGCGGCCTTATGCTGAAACGCCTGCTCGAGCTGAACAAGCAGAGAGAAGTTTTCGCTCAATTTCCAGTGAATTTAAAGAGCGAACCTTTAGAGCTATTAGAACAATTCGCTCAATACAAGAACTTTACGCTGAGCCAAGGGGAGCCTGACTTAGTCCGCGCCGCCACGCTGTTATTAAAGCTTTTCGCCCAGGGACAGTTTGGCCGTTTGACTTTAGAACCCTGTCCCCGCAAGCAGCCCCCTGCTGATAATAATCAGATAGCCAACTAGATAGCAATTACCTTGTCTCCTCGTTTTTCCTTACTTCAGTTTTTGCAGCAGTTTTCCCCAGTCAGCTCTGCGAAAGAGTGCCTTTATCTAAGCCACAATGCTCCCCAGATCGCTGCTGATGCCACACGCCAGCAGACCATGTGGGATAATATGGCGCAGCTGCTGAGTGGGCGATCAGAGGAGCGAACTGTCTATTTAAGCTTAGAATTTGCTGAAGACGGCCACAGTTACCTCCAAAAACTGGCTGGCTGTGATGAAGTGGGACGCGGTCCCTTGGCCGGGCCTCTAGTAACAGCAGCCGTCATCTTGCCTTTGGGCACTTATATCCCTGGGCTTCGCGATTCGAAACAGCTTAGCCATGAAGAGCGCCTGGCTATGATTCCCTGGATTAAAGCCGCTGCCGCCGCCTACGCCATCACGGAGATTGGTTTAGATGAACTAAATTCTCCCGAAGCCAATATCAACAGCCTTTCTTTGCGGGGCATGACCCGCTCTCTGCAAGCGTTAAATCTGGAACCAACTTATGCCATGATCGATGGCAGAAATCGTCTGCCGGAATGGCCTGGCCCCCAACAGGCGCTCATTAAAGGCGACGACCGCTGCCCTGCCATTGCAGCAGCCTCAGTGCTAGCTAAAGTGCATCGCGACCTAATAATGATAGAAGCTGGCAAGCGCTGGCCGCAGTACGGTTTTACAGAGAACAAAGGCTACGGTACAGCTCAGCATCTGCGCGCTCTGAAGGAGTATGGTCCCTGCCCCTGGCATCGCATCCATTACCGCCCCATATCAGCATTGCTTAATCCACAGCCCTAACATAATAATTAATATAATTACAAGAGTTAATATAATTAAATTAGCGATTAGCTAACTATCTAACTCCCTCTAAAGGATGGGAGGGAGAGAAACCGCGCAGCCGTCTCCCGTTAACGGCCTTGAGCCTTAACTGAATGACATTGATAGAAGAGCCTAAAACTATGGAAGCAGCCAAACAGATATTCAGCGATTTTTTCAATCTCAACGGCGATCATGCCTCAATGGAGGAAATCGCCGAACGCATTCACTCCGGCAGCACCTTAAAGGGCAGCAATATGTGCATCCTGATCCTGGCCATTTTTATCGCCTCGATCGGCCTGAATATGAATAGCACTGCCGTTATCATAGGTGCTATGCTCATCTCTCCTCTGATGGGCAACATCATCGCCATAGGCTACGGTATGGCCGCTTACGATCTGCACTGCGTTAAAATTTCCAGCCTCAGGCTGTCATTTCAAGTGGCCCTTTCGGTAATAACCTCCACAGTATATTTCTATCTTACCCCCATCACCACCGTTTCTTCGGAACTCTTGGCCCGCACTTCTCCCACTATTTGGGATGTGCTCATCGCTATCTGCGGAGGTCTGGCCGGCATAATCGGTCTGACCCGCCAAGAAAGGGGCAACGTCATTCCCGGCGTAGCCATAGCCACTGCGCTGATGCCGCCTCTCTGCACAGCGGGCTACGGTTTAGCTACGCGTATGCCAGATTTCTTCTGGGGCGCTCTGTACCTATTCTTCATCAACGGTTTCTTCATCTGTTTTTCTTCCTTTATCATTCTCAAGCTGATGGATGTGCCCACCAAGGAGTACGTCTCTGACACCGTGCTGCACCACACCCAGACCTTCCTCATCTGCGTCGGTATCATTGTCACCCTGCCCAGTTTGTATCTGGCTCAAAAGAGCATCCGCGCCAATTTGCTAAACGTCCAAGCCAAGCATTACGTGGAATCCTCATTTACTTCGGAAGCCCGGCGCGTTATCTCTTACAATCTGCAGCCTGACCATAAAGTACTCGACGTGACCGTAATCGGAAAAACCCTAAGCGCGGCTGAAATTGCAATTTTGCAGGACCAATTGACCACTCACCCTCAGCTTAGCAAATATAAGCTTCTGGTTACCCAAAACAGCTATGAAGGCATAAAAGAAAGCGATGTCCACGCTCTCATAGACAACAAAATATCAGAGCTGCAGAAAACAGGCATTAAAAGCGATGACAGCACCGAAGCGATTAAATATAAATCCTTAAGCGCCACGTACTATCCGGCCTATCAAAAAGAAAACACCTATAAAGAACTGGCACTCGCTCTCAACCAAAAAGCTCCCTTAGCTTTCCCCGCCGTACTAAGACTGGAGTGCGGAGAATTGTGGAGCGTCTCTTTAACAAGCGCCGCCCAGGCTAATCCTGCAGGCCTTCCCCCAGCGGAGCCTGCGGAAACAGCAGAGTCTCCATCTCCCACCCCTACTTTGCCAGCTACTGCTGCTGCCGACGCGCCCGATGCAGCCACCCCGCTGCCAAGCGCTGCCTCAGAAAGCGCTTCCGGCACAGCAGATCAGGTAAGTGCACAGCAGCCGACTGCGCATCTGCTCGTCATCGCCTACGTTCAGCGGGCCTTATCCCCTGATGAAGCCCAGCGCTTCAAAAGCTGGCTGAGCGCGGAAGCGGAGATGCCGGTAACGCTTAATCTGCAAATTACTAACAATTCGCGCACTCCCGATATTTCTAGTACAGTCATACAGCAATAGCCTTAAAAAAAGGGCTAATCATCTGTCGCGCTAACGGTGGATGATTAGCCCCTGCCTCTGCGCCTGCCCAGCCAGTCTCAGATAAGCATCACTGCGCTTACCCCAGTTTCTGTGCAGTTCGCAAACATAACCTCAGGGCCACACAGCAGAAGCTGGCCGCCCACTGGCTATACTTTCATCACAGTGAAGACATGAAATTGGCCTAATCAGTAAGCTAAAATTTCATAGCCATCTTCGGTTACGAGCACTTGAATTTCCCATTGCGCCGAAGGCTTGCCGTCAGCTGTATAAACGGTCCAGTTGTTGTCCCCGTCCAAAACCACATCGGCTGTTCCCATATTGAGCATAGGTTCAATAGTAAAAACCATCCCCGGTGCCATGACCATCCCCGTGCCGCGCTGGGAAACGTAACTTACAAAGGGATCTTCGTGGAAGGCCAGCCCCACCCCGTGGCCGCCGATTTCCCTTACCACGCTATAACCATTCTGTCTGGCAAAATCGTGAATAGCCTGCCCCATATCGCCTAAAAGACCCCAGGGTTTCACCTGTTCTAAGCCCACACTGAGGCTCTGCTTGGTCACTTCGACCAGCTTCTTTTTCTCGGGGCTGACACTGCCCAGGCAGAACATGCGGGAAGAGTCGGAGAAGTAGCCTTTATAGATGGTTGAAACATCTACGTTGACTATATCGCCATCTTTAAGAATATCTTTTTCCGAAGGAATGCCATGGCAGACTTGCTCATTGATCGAGGTACACACGCTTTTGGGAAACCCTTCATAATTGAGGGGAGCGGGTATAGCGCCGCGGGCCGACGTCTGTTCATAGACCCAGCGATCGATCTGCTCCGTAGAAATACCGCTGCGAATATTTTCGCTGATATAATCTAAAACAGCTATATTGATCTTTGCGCTTTCGCGTATGCCTTGGATCTGCTCAGCGTTCTTAATAATAGAATGCGAAGGGATCACTGCCCCTTGTGATTTAAGCGTTTCCAGTTTGCGATCAAATTCGCTGTGGCATACTTTGTACTTCTTGCCGCTGCCACACCAGCACGGTTCATTGCGGCCGATTTTTTTACTCAAAGCAAACTCTCCCTTAACCTTAATGAAGTCAGCTGGGCGCCGACTAAATGATGTTGGAAATAGATGATCAAATGTATTAATTCCAGTGAAGGAATAAAAAATACTTCATAAGAAATGCCTTTTTACCTTAAATCAAGGAGCCGCCTAACTTGTTACATAAGAACTTATTGAAGAAGAACTGTTTAGCTAATCAGGCAAACCCTGCGAAGCATTGCTATATACGGCCCACCCTATCTCCCTATATCTCCATATCAGCAGCAGTTGCTCTGACCTTGCTGCTAAGCGGGACATCTCTGGCCGATTGCGCTGCTCCGTCCCATATCAACTCCACAATTCACAACAATTCCCGTTCTTTATCCCATTATGAATTGGCCCAAGCCGATTCTCTGCCTGCCCCCTACCAGCCCGTGCTCAAAAAGTACCGCGCCGCCATGGACCCAAACGCAGAAATAGAAGAAAGCGATAATTACGGGCTAGCCAATTCCCTGCACGAAATGCGTTCATCTCTCAGCGGCGGCAACCGCACATACGGTTACTTTCTGAAGGATTTAAATTTTGACGGCGTACCGGAACTTCTCATCGGTGCCAATCCCGGCTACGGTTTCGCCGAAAATGCTACTGATATAATAGGCATTTACACCATAGCGGACGGTAAAGCGGACTGCGTGTGCTGCGGCTGGAGCCGCAGCAATTACAACTTAACCTCGGACTGCAAAATAGCCCACTTCGGTTCTTCCGGGGCCAGCAACTGTGTAGCAGTTCAGTATGTTCTTCAGGGGCGTAAACTGCACGTGCAAGACGGGGTGCGCATGATGGATGCTGAAGGCGGACACGCCTGCTATCGGCTCAGCGGCGATGATCTTTACGCGCAGCCCGCAGAGAAAAACGCCATTTCCGACCAAGAGTATTATCGCTTCTCCGAAACTCTTGCGAAAAAAGCCCGCCTGCTCAAGCTGACACCTCTATCATAATCGCCTCCAAAGTTGCTCAAATTCAGAGAATCAAACAGCAAAACTGACAGAAGCGATATAATAACCGCATATCGCTATTAAGACATGATAGTTCATCCGATAGCCCCAGTCTATGACCACAGCTCCCGAATCATCATCCTGGGCAGTTTTCCCTCGGTTAAATCGCGGGAGATGGGCTTCTTTTACGGTCACCCTCAGAACCGTTATTGGAAAGTACTGGCGGCGCTCTTCCACGAAGAAACGCCGCAGACCATCCCTCAGCGCCGCGATTTTTTGCTGCGCCATCATATAGCTGCCTGGGATGTAATTCGCTCCTGCGACATTACAGGCTCCTCTGATGCCAGCATCAAAAACGTCACAGTCAACGATTTAAGTTTGATCCTTAAAGCTGCTGACATCCGCCATATCTATGTCAACGGCCAGACTGCTGCGAAAATGTACAGAAAGTACACTGAGCCGCTGCTCAGGCGTCCCTGTATATGCCTGCCCTCGACCAGCCCCGCCAATGCTGCCTGGAATTTTCCTAAATTGCTTGCAGCTTGGCAAATCATTTTAGAAGATTTCGAATCATAAGTTAGAAGCTACTGAAAAAAGAGCTTCGCCGCGAATAGCCCACGCTATTTGCGGCGTCTGCGCTGCTTAGCGTTCGCGCGGACCATTTTCACAAAAGCGGGCAGTTCTTTAACCTTTTGGGGCCTTACACGTTCGGATACGCCTTGTTCTCCAAGTTTAGAAGCGACATTTCCTGCAGTTTTAGGCTGGCGTGCTCCAGTATCCTCAGTGAAGTTGGTCTTTTTATCTTCAGCGGCTGTCTGGGGGACTTTCCTTTGCTCATTGGTTTCCTTAGCTCTATCCTCAGCGGTACTCTCTTTTTGAGCAAAGCGTTCGGGATAAGCCCGCAGGGCCTTCCAGTAAAAATCTAAAAAGCAGTTGGGACATTCGGCGTACAGGTCCCCTCCGCTGGCGGCATAGGCTATGCCGCGGCAGCCTCCCCTGCAGTGCTTTACATACGAACAGCTAGCGCAGCGGCCAGTTATTTTGTGGGCGGGAACATGGCTCTTCAGCATATGGGGATGGCGCATCATATCCTGAAGGCTGTCCTTATACAAATTGCCGCACAAAAACTCCGGCATAATCAGGGAAGGACAAGCATAGACGCTGCCATCATAGCTGACATAAAAAGACTCTACTCCGGCCACGCATTTGAATTGCCGTTCAACTGGCCCAAAACCGTGATCAAAACTCAGAGCCACGCCAGTCTTATCGGAATCGTAGCTGTCAATATAACTAAAAAAGTCGACCAACTGGCTTATCGAATAGTTCATACTCTGCAGGAATGCCGCTTTGCCAGCCCGGCCAATGGGGACAATGCCGCTAAAGCGCATAACTCGCACTCCGCTTTCAGCCACTAGCTGCACCATGCGGGGTACGGACTGAATATTGCAGGGATGCAGAAACATACCGATGCTGACCGGCATACCCTGACGGTGGCAGATTTTAACAGCCTCCCAGCAGCGCTCAAAAGCATCAGCTGGTGCCTTGCGAATCACCGCGAATTCTTCCGGGGTAGAGCCGTCTATGCTTATTTGCATATACGTTAGCCCAGCTTCCTTCATACGGGCTACCAAATCGTCGGTTACACAATAGCCATTGGTAGCAATGCAATATTCGAAGGGCGCAATCGTGCGCCCCAGATTCATTAAATCTACTAAATCTTCACAAATAAGGGGTTCCCCACCGGATAAGCAAACAGAACCCACTCCCACCGACTTGAACTCTCTAAAAAAACGAGCACAAGCGGCCAGAGTGAGTTCTGTGCTGCTGCCCCCCCGCCCGCTGGCATTGACTAAGCAATGTGCGCAGGCGAAGTTGCAGTTGTGGGTGATCTCCCAAAGCGCAGTCTTTGGATTATTCACCACTTTATATATACCCTTACTATAGCCGACTACAGCTATTTATTGATCTCGTCACTGCCAGCGCCGCCTAAGATAATATCCGGAGGGGTCTGAGGCATAACGGAAAAGACTACTGAGCCAGGAAAGTCAGGACCAGGGAACATCCGATCCTTCTGTTCCAGCAAGTCACTTAGGTCAGGCATCGTAGGCTTTACCGGGATACCTTGAACGTCAGGCGTCATGGGTTTTACTGGTATAACGATGGGACCATCCGGCTTAGGGAACTGAGGCTTTGGGAACTCAGGGAAGTCGGGCTGCGGCTGATCCGGCTTAGGGAAATCAGGAGTAGTCGGCAACACCGGAATAGTCTGAGGCTTTATAGACATTGGCAAAACTGAGATGACAACAGGGCCATTACCGCCGGGTAACCTAGGCAACCTACCAGGCAGTGTATCCTCGCCTGAGCCGCCTATGATAATATCATCGGGCAGTTTATCCTCGCCAGAACCGCCCACTATAATGTCGGGCAGATGAATTCTATCGTGTCCAGCGCCGCCATCAATCTTATCGGGAAGCTCATCTTTGCCAGCGCCGCCCACGATCTTGTCGAGAAGCTCGTCCTTGCCAGCGCCGCTCACGATCTTATCGCCTTTCACCAGGTCGGCAATTTTGTCATCTCCGAGACTGCCGAGGAGCTTATCTCCGAAAATGCTGCCGAGCTTACCTACACCGCCGCCAATTTTTTCAATTAAATCACCGAACTCGTGGGAGTGCGGGAAAGCGCCGTACATCGGCTGAACTTCAATATCGGGATTGATTTTACCACCCTCGATCTCCGGTAACTGATGAAAGACACCGTACATGGGCTGAATATGTCCACCTTCAGACCCAGGATGCGGGAACACGCCATACATCGGCTGAATATGCCAATCACCAGGCCCCGGTTGAGGGAACATACCGTACATCATTTGCGGTCCAGGCTTAGGGAACTGAATCTCTGGCTGAGGCTTCTGCTCCGGCTGTGGCTGGGGTTCTGTCCCGTCATGAGGAATGAAAATGCCATACATTAAATGCGGAGCGGGTTCAGTTTCCCCGGGGTTATGTGGGAAGAAAACACCATACTTCGACTGCACAGGCGGCTCGGTATCTTCAGGCTGCTCGGGGAGGAAGATACCGTATTTCATGACCGGCAGATCGGGCTTCTGCTCGGGGTCCTGAGGGACAAAGACACCATATTTCGTTACAGCTACGGGCGGTTTTTCAGTGCCGTCTTGAGGCACGAAAATACCATACTTAGAAACGGCTACACCCGTTTTTTCAAACTTACTGCCCGCTGAAAAAGACACACTGTCATTAGTGCTAAATGAAGCTTGAGAAGTATGACTTGCCTGCTCCTTTGAGGCTATATTTTGGGTTTGCTGCGACTGATAGACTTGAGACGATTGCTGTACTGAATTGCTGCGTACACTATCCATGCAAAATTCCCCCTCCTATAGAACTAGTCACTCTACATGAAGACAATATTTTTAATTCACTATGCGCCTATGCCAAAATGCGTAAAGCATAGCGAACTAACTTTCCATTTACTTTTACATTGCTAAGAGATAATTAATCAATCAGCAAAGATATCAGCCAGTCATTCAACAATGCTCGCGATACATTATTAAAAAAAGGCTAATTATTTATACCGACAGATAAATGAAATATCAAGAGATTAACTCATAATTAATTGCCAATAAAAGTTAATTTTGTATTAAATAATTTTTAATTATTTTCTAGTTAAAACTTTAATATGGCTGTGTTTGCATTTAGCTAACTCTAATATGACAAAACACCTCAGCACCTGGCTTTTTTTGCGTCAGCTTCTGCCCGCTGCGCCGCTTCGCTACGCTCAGAGGCTGCGCTGGGCAGAACTGCCGCAATCGCGACATCTAGATCATCCTGCAATAGCATTTAAAAATCAAAAAGACCATCTTTACTCAAGAATTTG
>JAUNIO010000086.1 GCA_030535355.1 bacterium
CGTATAAGCTAGAGCATAACACAAGCTAAACCTCGATTCCCCAACAGTCTTGGGCACCCCCTCTGTCGCAGGAGCGACTTCTCCCCCTCCCATACTTTAGGGGGAGTCAGATAGTTCGCAAGTTAGCAGATCGCTGACTAAATGGTACTATCTTGTACCTCAGGTATCTTCGATCAGCAGCATTGTGGGCCGGATCGGGTAAAGCAGGTTAGCTAACAAAAATGAAGTAATCTTTTAAGTTAAAGCTAGTTATTACTAACATTTGTATCAGAAAGAGTCCTCACAAAGCATGAGCACGCCATCACAGACTGCAAAAGCCAGCAACAAGCGCGGTACAGACCTAGCCGCACCAGTTCGCCTCCTCTGGGAACCTATTAAAAATTTTAGCCTGGCCGAAACATCCAGCGGCATTATTTTGCTGAGCGCCACACTGATAGCGCTAATATGGGCCAATATAAATACCGAAAGTTATAATTTTTTCTGGTCGGTCAAAGGTACTTTAAGCATAGGCCGTTTTACCATTGAACATTCCCTGCGCGACTGGATTAACGACGGTTTAATGACCATCTTTTTTCTGTCGGTAGGCCTAGAAATTAAACGCGAAATGCTGGTCGGAGAGCTATCTTCATTCCGACAGGCAATTTTGCCAGTAGTTGCCGCCGCGGGCGGTATGCTCTGCCCAGCTCTCCTTTTCGCTTGGTGCGCCTGGGGAAGTGACATCATCAACGGCTGGGGCATTCCCACGGCGACTGACATCGCTTTTGCTTTAGGGGCCATCACCATGGTAGGCAAAAGCATACCGCCAGGACTGCGCATCTTCCTGGTTGCCTTAGCTATCGCCGACGACCTGGGGGCTGTGCTGGTTATTGCCCTGTTTTACTCCTCGGGTATCAACTTCTTTGCCTTATTCCTAGCCATCTCACTGTTCTTATTCCTATATTTATGCAACTGCATGGGAATAAGATGGTGGGTCTGGTATGCCACTTGGGGAATTCTCCTCTGGTTCCTGGTGTCGCTCTCTGGAGTTCACGCCACTATCGCCGGCGTGCTGCTGGCTATAGCCATTCCCACCTGGACTCGCTTCGATCTGCCGCGCTACGTCCGCTCTCTGCGCGCTTCTTATATGTATCTAGAACGCCGCTCGAAAAGATACACCAAAACTTTGGCTGATGCCCGCCTGCTTTCAGCCATTGACAATATCGATCAGGCTACCAAGTTTGCCCAGCCCACGCTGCACCAGCTCGAAGCTGCCCTAAGCCCCTGGGTCTCCTACGTGATTATGCCTTTATTCGCTTTGGCCAACGCCGGAGTCGCCGTCAAAAACGTAAGCATGGATATTTTGACCGATCCCCTCTCCCACGGCATTGCTGCCGGTCTGGTCATCGGCAAGCCTCTGGGGATTTTCCTGGGCACTTTCATCATCGTCAAACTGGGGTTAGCTTCCCTGCCCCGCTTCTGCAATTGGAAACACATCGCAGGTATGGGAATGTTAGGCGGAATCGGTTTTACCATGGCTCTGTTTGTGGCAGGCTTATCGGTACATAATCCCGCCCAAATGGACACAGCCCGCCTCTCCATTCTCTGCTCTTCTTTTGCCGCCTGCGTTTTAGGCTTTGTTTTCCTGCGCATGCAGCCGCCTTACCAAGCTGAAACTGTTGTCAAAAAAGGCGATTTGGCTATTCCGCAAATGGATGAAAGCGACGAAGACGAGGAAGCTGTCAGCGAATCTAAACGGCTAGTTGCTGAACTTATGCCCGCTCCTTCTAAATCTAATGACGCGAGCCAGGATATAAGCAATGCTGTTTCTCCAGCCGCCCCGTCTCCTACCGCTGATAAAGAGAATAAAACTCCAGCTGGAGACAAGAAAAACGCTTCCGCCTCTCCGCCCAAAAACAAAAGCAGAAAAAAGAAAAAAGGCTAAACAGCAAATCATATAAAGCCTAAGCATATAAAAAACGCCAGGAGCATTGTTCCTGCGCGTTTTTTATATCACCACAAGCTAAATATTCAGGGAAATGAACCGTAGAGCCATACCCAGACTAAATGGGTATTCATACTTAAAGCAAACAGCAGCTGGCACCGCTTAAATTGGCATAATTATCAGCCTCGCCATATTGGGGTTCCTGCAGCGTCTTACGCTCCACACCTTCGCTGCCCTTCCACTTAAGCTGAATTATTTCAGCTTCCCCGATGACGCGCTCTTCCAGCTCATCTAGATTCAGAGCTTTTTCAATGCGCTGCACATCTTCTAAAGCAGCGTGGGTCACAGGATGCTGGGAAAGCATTAAAGAACAGCAGTCTTCATAAGGCAAGCTGGAAGTGTCATAAGTACCAATTTGCCGCGCTTTAGTCATAATCTCTTCTTTGTCAGCGCCGATCAGCGGGCGCAGCATAGGCAAATGACAAGCTTCGTCAATAACCGCCAAATTGGTAAGGGTCTGCGAGGCGACTTGGCCTAAACTTTCTCCGGTGACTAATGCTTCTGCCCATTCCCGTTTGGCGATCTTTTCGGCTATGCGCACCATAGAACGGCGGTACAGGATCATACGCATATCCGCAGGGGTCAGGCTGAGCAGCTCTTCCTGAACGGGGGCAAAGCCCACTAAGTATAGACGGGAGCGGTATTGGTAGCGCGTAATAATCTCCGCTATTTTAATGCAGTTGTCCAAGCTGGCCCGATTGGTGAAAGGGAAGGAATGAAAATGACAGAGCACCACATCAGCGCCGCGCTTCATCATATTCCAGCAGGCCACAGGAGAATCAAAACCCGACGAGAGCATCCCCACCAGGCGCCCGCCAGTGCCCACCGGCAGACCGCCGGGGCCGGGATACTGCGCTCCCGAGACCAAAGCCATGCGGTTAACGATTTCAATACGTACTGTGGTATCTGCCCCCTTGAGTTTCACCCGCAGAGGATAGTTCTCAGTCTCAGCGCACTTCAGCACATAAGCACCGACTTCGCGCTCAACCTCGACGGAGCGCATAGGGAAAGCCTTATCGGGACGGCTGCAGCGCACCACAAAAGTGCGCGCCTGAGCTTCTTTACAGCAGCACCAGGCAGCCTGAGCGATAGCCTCAAAATCCTGCTCTACTTCGCGCACCACTGAATAGTTCGCCACTCCGAAAACACCGCTCATGCGCCGCTGCAGTTCTGCCAAATCTTCGCAGTCGACGCGGAAAGTAATACGGCCGAACAGCGAACGCACAGCAATCTTTCCCCAGTCGCGGAATGTCTTGCGCAGATTGGCGATTAAACGTTTGACAAACATGTCGCGGTTTTTACCTTTAAGGGCTATTTCATGATAGTGAACGACTAACTGCATGGACTCGATAACTCCTTATGAAACTGAAACTGTGCTGCACATTCCTGGCCAGCTAAAACACGTCTGACATTCGCGGTCTGTCTGACATAACCGTCCAATATGCCTGTTGCTGCGCTTGGCGACACGTTAAATAAGCGTCAAAACTACGTTTGACGCTTATTATCTGACATGTCATAGATCTTCATCGCTGATAACTGCAATGCCGTGCATTTTGAACAGCGCGGCAGTAACCCCATCACCGCTGAGACGCTGCCAAGGCTCTGCTCCTCCAGTACTGCCGCAGCCGCAGGACGGGCTGTGCTGCTTGAGTATCGCCAGCTTCACACCAGCTCGCTCAGCCTGTTCCAGTGCCTTCAGCGCCCCCGCTTTATATTCTGCGGTGACATCACGGCCTTCGCGGTTGATCAGCAGAGCTCGCCCCCGCCAAACTAAGGTTCCAGCATTCACGTCAGCTAACGGCAAGTCAACTGACGGAATATCAGCTGACCGCCTGCAGATTATATCAGAAGCGATCTGACAAGTTTCTGCACTCTCAGACTCAGCGGTATGGAAATCGCCATGGTCGGGAAGGAGCATAATTCCCGCGGGCGGGCGCGGAGTGCTCAGCCCTCCCAAAACCTCTGGGCAAACTGACACTGTCGGATGCGTTTTCGCCAATTCTTGGATTAAACGGCAGGGCTTGCTTTGGCCGTCATAACGGCAGGGCGTGCCCAATAGGCAAGAGGAAATTGCCAGGGGCATGTCAGACATACCAAGAAATGAGGTCAGTTCTCTGTCAGAAAGATTACCCATGATTATTTAAGCTTAAGCCGAGATACGTACATATAAGGGCCCTGACTAGCTGTGACATAAACATAATTATCGACATAGGCTATGTCAAGCCCCGTGACACCGATAACCTGACGCAGTTCCATAACGACTTCCGGCTCGCTGAACTTGCCATCCCGAAGACAGGAGTAAAGCACCTGCTCGCCGCTTTTCGTCAAAGTCGCTACATGCAAATTGCCGTGTTCATCCTGACACGCTTCCAGACGGGCCGGGCAGGGTTTCTCGCCTTTGCTGGGCGGGGCAGCCGGTATGCGCTCCCACCGATGGTCTTTCCAAGCGTAAACCTGACGCCTAGCTCCCTCGCCTTTGCGCAGCTTAGGCAGTTCAAACACTAATTTCGGATCGCGCCCGCGATAATCGGCCAAAGCAAAATTATAGCCAATTTTAGCATTAATTAGACTGCTAGCACCTTCGTTTGTCCCCACCAAAGGTGCCAGATAAGCGGTCATTAGGTTGCGGCCATCGTTCCAGGCTGCTAGGAATCCGTTTTTATTCTCACCGCAAAGCTGAAGGCGTTCATGTCCGCTTCCGTATTTGCCAATATTTTCAGCGCGGGGCCGATCCAATTTTTGCGAGGGATTCCAAATGGCAGCTTTTACCGTGCGGGCTTCAGAAAGCCATCCCAACATCAGCATGGGTTTTACCCCGCCAACTCCAGCGATGGCTACTGCAGTACCTCCAGAATCTTCATGGTTAAAACTGTCGGCTACAGCTGGCTTCGTAAAACTCCATCCCTTATCGCTCGAAGTAGTAAACAGCACCTCAAATGTGTTTTTTGACTGTTCAGTGTTGCGCATATATATAGTGCCTACGTGATAGCGGGCCATGCCCACATCCAAGCAGCGCACATTGTTGATGAATTCTCCAAAGAAGGGGGCTTTGGGAGGTGCCCATCCTTTGCCTTCCCACACGGAAAAGGTAAATTCCGGCAAGGTATAAGCCGCATTGGCACCAGTTCCCGCCCAGGCCAAAAAGGGTTTAGAGCTGCCCGCGCCGGTCATGCGCGGACTAAGCACTAGCCCTCCGCCGGTGTCGGGAGGCACAAGCGCCTGCCAGCCATCATCCGCCTGCCCGGGCAAAGCCCACAAAGCTAAGCTCAGCATACCGCCTGCCACAGCAGCAGTTTTCCATCCAGAGAGCCAACTCATTTGAAACATATCCTCGCAAAGATAAAAAAATTATAAATAGCTAAACAAAATAAATAGGTTCTATTTCCAAGAAATATAGCCTGCAAAGGTAAAAATTCAACAATTTCGCACTTGTAACAATTTACATGTAAAAACAAATTTGCTACAATATTGTACAATAATGGCAGAAAGAACGCAAAGAGATAACGGTAATAAAGGCAAGATAATTGACCTAAGCGCAATTATACAAAAAGCCTCAGCTGCCAGCGCTGATCACGCTAGCGCTGACAATGTCTCCTTCTCTACGCACGTGGCCAGAGGATATGCCTGCCGGGAAAATGGCGATAATTTAGGCGCTTTAGCTGAATTTGCCAAAGCTTACGCTATCAACGACAGCAACGTCGATCTCTGCTTGGATTTAGGCACCACTCTGGGAGAATTACAGCGCTATGAAAACGCAACTTTCTATCTAAAAAGAGCTGTTGAGCTCGATCCGGACAATGCCGAAGCCCATTATTTTTTAGGCATGGCTTACATGGCTTACGCCCAGCCGCATTTTCGCCACGCCATCAAAGAGCTGCAGCTCTGTTTATCTTTAGACAGCAGCCTGTCCCGAGTTAATATCTTTATCGCAGAAGCCTGGCGGGCCTTAAAGAAACCCCAGCAGGCTAAAGCTATACTAAAAGAAATAGTTGAGAAAGATTCCGCTGATACTGAAGCGCTAAATTTGTTGGCGGTAATTCATCTAGAAAGCGGCGACATAGAAGAAAGCATCGCCTTGCTCCGCCGGGCAATAGCGGCCAATCCCAGTTCAGCCACTCTCTATATAAACTTGGGAGTAGCTTATCTGCACCGCGGCTTTATCGACATGAGCGCCCAGCAGTTCCGCACTGCGATCAAGCTCAATCCTTTAGACGCCAACGCTTTTTACAATCTAGCCCACACCTTAGCCCTGCGCGGTGATCCAGATCAGGCTGAAAAGCATGTGCGCTCAGCTATCGCGCTGGACGATAGCAACCCAGCTTTTCATTTGCTGTTAAGCAGCACACTCATGAGCCAAGAAAAATGGTCTGAAGCCATGCAGACGCTAGTTCACGTACTTGAACAGGAAGCAGGCAATCCGCTGGCCTGCGGTTCCATGGGGCGCTGTCTGCAGGAAACCGGAGACATTGAAGAAGCGAAGTACTGGTACGAACAAGCCATAGAACTAGACGAATACAACCCTGAATGGTATTTCTATTTAGCTTTTTGCCATATTCAGGAAGGCAAGCTAGAATTTGCTCTGCAGCAAATCGATACAGCCATCTCTATTAACGATCAAATCGGCGGTTATTATATCTTGCGCGGTGATATTCTATACAATCTGGGAAAAAAACGCAAAGCAGAAAAAAGCTGGCGCACAGCAGAGGAACTGACTGAAGAATTAGCTCCGGACGTCGCACAGCGCCTTAGCGGCGATGTTCCACAAATGCCTCAGGTATAAACTTTTTAAACTTAACCATTTTTTAAGCTCGCGTTCAGCTGCTGACGGTTCGGTATTTCTAAATATTTCCTAAAGGTAAGCATTGTTTAAAAGCGAACTTTATGCGACTGCGTTTTAGCATAAACGGGGACGCTTCGCGATGCGCCTCGCATAAATTTCATTCAGAAAGGTCCTAAACCATGGATCGATTTCAAGGTCTGCTGGGAGTAGCAGCTATTTTAGGCATAGCTTTTGCCGTTTCTAACAATCGCAAGCGCATTAATTGGAGAACCGTGGGTTGGGGCTTGGCCTTACAGGTCTTACTCGCTATTTTCGTTATCCAGGTTCCCATCGGCCGCGATATATTCTCTTTCCTAGGACAATTAGTCAACTCGCTGATCGAGTTTGCTAAAGAGGGTGCCAGCTTCGTCTTCGGCAGCCTAATTCCGCCGGATACTTCTAAAATGCCCGTCAACACTTATGCGGAATGGGCGGCCATGCACCACGCCAAGAATACAGGCTTCATCTTCGCTTTCCAAGTTTTGCCCGCTATCATCTTCGTGGGTTCTTTGGCCGGTATCGCTTTCTACACCGGCCTCATGCAGCTGATCATCGGTATTGTAGCCAAACTCATGGTCAAGACTATGGGCACTTCCGGTGCGGAAAGCATTTATGCAGTCAGCACGGTCTTCGTAGGCCAATCTGAGGCGCCCCTATTCATCCGTCCCTACATCGAAAAGATGACCCGCTCCGAGCTGAACTCCATCATGACCGGCGGTATGGCCACCATTGCCGGTTCCGTGCTCTTCGCCTATGTGGCTATGCTGGGGCCGGACTTGGCCCCCCACGTGATCACCGCTTCCATAATGGGCGCTCCCGCAGGTTTAGCTCTCTCCAAAATGCTCTGCCCTGAAGTCGAGGAACCCGTTACCGCTAAAGGCGCGGAGATTTCCGATGAAGACAAAACCGGATCGCTTATCGAAGCTATTTCCAAAGGTGCCAACGACGGTATGCACTTAGCCCTAATCGTCGGGGCCCAGCTGATCGCCTTCATCGCTTTAATCGCCACCATCAACGGTTTACTGGGCTGGTGCGGAGGTTTTGTCAATCACAGCGATTTCTCCATTCAGACCATTTTCGGCTGGATTTTAGGCCCAATGGCCTGGCTGATGGGCTGTCCCTGGGCCGATGCCCAGACGGTCGGTTCTTTAATCGGACAAAAAATAGTGCTCAACGAAATGGTAGCCTATACCGATTTGCTCAAACACATTCAGGAAGGCACCATCGACGGCAAAGCTAAGCTGCTGGCTACCTACGCGCTGTGCGGTTTTGCCAACTTCTCATCTGTCGGTATCAATATCGGCTGCATAGGCGGCTTAGCCCCCTCGCGTCAGGGTGACGTAGCTAAGTTAGGCTTCCGCGCTTTGCTGGGCGGCGCTATGGCCTCCCTGCTGACCGCGTCCCTGGTGGGCATTATCAGCTAGTATATTCCATCTCTTCACAAGCAATAAAAAACCGCGCCTGACGCGCGGTTTTTTATTGCTGCCGATTTACGGAAACAAATAATTAGAAGATTAAGAAAGCCAACACCAAGGACGGAGCCAAGCCGTCAATATTTTTTTCTGATATGGCAGAAAAACATGTCTCTGCTATACCTGCAGGTCTGTTTACAGCCTCCCTCTTGCAGCCAGCGCTTTAATTGCTCTGAATTACGGTGTTTCTCGGAAAAAAAAGCGATCATCTTTCCGTTATTATCGCAGACGGCATACTCATGGAATGGAGATAAGCGGAGTTTGTTCTCTACAGCAATGTCTATGCATTCCACCAAACTATGCACATCCCAAGAGCGTCCGCCTATTATTAAGCGGTCTTTTTCGATTACTATTTTTCTGCTCAAGTTAAACCTGTAAGATTCAACGATCAACTCGGCAAAAACAAGGCAGCCCAGCAAAGCAATACTGAAAAAGCAAATAAACGGAAAAAAAGACGAGTGGTCGGCGTGGCATTCGAGGTAGTCTAGAGATTCTATAAACACAAAGTAAGTTGAGCCGATCACACACAAACTCATTGCTGAGCAGAAGAATATCCCAACCACTCCGGCTACCTTATGCTCCCGTGGAGAATATACTTCAAAACGTTCAGGAACAGTCTCTTCACAAGCATCTTCTATTGGCTCGCTGTTAGCGTCAAACATTGTTGTTATCCTCAAATACTTCCAACGTTAATGCCCTGGTATCAGGCACAGCACATTTGACAGCTTAACAGCAGCCCCCAAAAAGTTAAAACAGCATGACACCAGTAATCGCCACTTCCTCAGTTAGCGAGTACTATTCAGTTTCGCTGGGTTTTTGCAGCAGCCAAGAGTGCAGTAAAGAAAAATTATGATAGTTTTCCCGGCAATAGCATACAGGCTTGCCCCAACAGTCGTAAATAGTATAACACGGCGAGCTGAAACGGCTGGACTTTCTGGAAAAAAGGCTATTTTTATCCTCAGATTCCATACGCTTTACCCTATTGATGCAGTCCAGGCTGCAAGAGCTATTGCCCACCTTAAGATTTTTGCCTTCCACAGTTATGGTTCTGCCGATATCAAACAGTATCCCTTCTCTGATGACATATACACTGCAGCAGAGCATTAATACTGCCATAAGCAGAGCGTAACCATCGATATTCGCTTTCCAGGTGATATCGTATATTAACAATATACTAAAATAAAGAAGAAACATACCCAGCAGTATGCGAACTTTGCCGGCGATCTTCTGAGACCAAGGAGAAGAGACCACGAAGCTCTTAGGCAAAGCTGAATGTGTTTTAGCTTGTTTGGCAAAATTATTCATGTTCATTAAAAACATCTTAATGTAAGCATATAGCTGCGAAATATCCAGCCTGGCTGTGCGCCATCATGATGCCTAAGTAGCTTCTCGGCGGCAAACAGCAGCGCTCCTTGCGTCGCCAATGGAAGAAAAAGATGCGGCCGCCCATGTTGCCGCGCTCACCTTGTCCCAGCGCTAACCAGCACTAAAGCCAACATCTAAAACTGCGCCGCACTTGCTTGAGCTTACTGTGAGCTTACTGTTTCAGCCAGCGCTGCAGGAGATGGAAATTATCCCAGCCATCCTCGAGTCTGCAGACTTTATTGCTGCCGGCTTTAAGTGTGCAGACTTTATTGCCGCGCCCGCTGCGCTCCATACCAGTTATTTCATCGAGCTTATACGATCTGCCCCCCACGCTCAGAGTCTTGCCTTCTACGGTGATAGCTCCCATAAAGCCAGCTTTTATAGCGAAAAAAATACTACCCAAACCGTCCAAGACGATAAGAGCGATTATCGACCAGCCAATAGTCTGATACTGATTGAAAAGGCCTTTAAAATATTCATCATAAAAGGCCAGCCAGCAGATGAGAGCGACCAGAGCGATATCGACCACAATAATCGCCGTCATCATGCCTCGCTGCCCAGATGAGGGCTTGACTGTGAATTTATCAGGCACCATGGCTGGAGAATTGCCTTTTTTATCTGTGTTTTCTGTCATAGCTGCTCCTTAAAACCCATGCTGAGTAACACTATATAAGTTATATAATAACTATAATTTTCTAAAATAAAACTAATTTCGTTCAAGTTAGCAATTAGCTAACTTGTGAACCATATAACTCCCCCTACAATCAATATCCATTAAAATATTAGTTAGCGCTCAGCTAACCTGCGAACTATCTGGCTCCCCCTAAAGGATGGGAGGGGGAGATGATGCGGCTACGACAGAGGAAATCGCTGCTCACTTAGGCAGAGCTACAGGCTCAGGCTTAGGCTCATCTTGAGTTTTGACCTGCAGTTCGGGAACGCTCTTTTGCGCCTTGGGATCACCTATAGCCTCATTTTGCACTGCGGCAGTCCCTTCAGTTTTGCCTTCAGTTTTGTGCTCGTTCGGAATTGTTGCCGCTTTATCATTCTGAGGATCAGCCGCCTCAATATCTGCGGCTACACTCGAAGACGGCAGGGTCTCCTCAGCTTTTTCGCGCCAAAAGTAAGCCTGCTCTCCATCTTTGGCCACACCTCTTCCCAAACGGTAACATTCAGCTAGGCGTTTTTGCGCCTTAACATCGTTCTGTTCCGCCGCTTTGCGATACCAGCTAAAAGCCTCAGTTTCATCGGCAGCCATTCCTTTGCCCAAAGCACAGCAGTCACCCAGAATCAGCTGCGCCAAAGGTGCGCCTTTAGTAGCAGCCTTGCGCAGCCATTTTACAGCTTCCTCACTGAAGTCGGCAGCCTGAAAAATTTTCTCGTACTTGTCACCTAAAGACAGCTGAGCCACAGCCGTGTTAGCTTCAGCAGCTTGGCGATACCATTTCACAAATTCAGCCTTTTCTGGATCGGTGTTTTTGATACCAGCATGATAAAAGAACAAATATATTTGTGCTCTTGAATAGCCCTGTCCCGCAGCTTTGCGATACCACTTCAGCGCTTCTTCGCCGTTGGGTTCTATTCCCAAACCGTCTTCGTAAAATTCTCCCAGCGCCGTCTGCGCTAAGGCGCTGCCGCGCTCGGCGTCTTTATTAAGCCCGTCAAAGGCCAAAGCGTACCATAAGTTAGCCTTTTCTTTATCTTGAATCACACCTTTGCCCTGAGCATACATATCGCCTAGACAGCGCTGCGCCCAAAGGTTTCCTTCCTGAGCCATTTTTTCATAGCCGGTAAAAGCCTGTTTGAACAGCTTTTCAGCCCGTTCCGCATCTGCGGCAGTACCAATCCCGGATGCGTAACAGTTTCCCAGCAACAGCTGAGCTTTAGCACTGCCCAAGTCGGACGCCTTCTGCAAACACTCAATCCCAGCCTTATAGCTGTTATCGTAAATATAATGCTCTCCTAAATTGGCCAGTTTATCGGTAGCGAAATCAGCGCGTACCGGAACTGGTCCCGCCAGCGTCCCCAGCAGCAGGGCGGCCGCTGCTAAGGTTAAGCGCAATCTCATACTTTAGGAGCCTCCTTGTAAGTCAAGATAAATATGACCACCTTTAATTAGCGAAACCACTAATTTAATATTATACATTAATTCCCCATAAATGAAAATTCATGGCCCAGGTACATTCAGAGACCACTGCCCCGAAATAGCCAACGTCAAATATATTTATTACATCGTTAATATCATTTAGTTAAGCAAAGAATAGCATATAAAGGATTATCTCAGAACGAGCTAAAGCAGGAACCATTCGTAAATGCAGAAATTTATCATATATTAATAATATAGACGGAGAAATAATACATGAGCTTTAACGGCCGCCAAGCCCCCATAGACGAAGAAGAACTGGAAAAGCACCGCACCACCGGCAAAAATAACAAGCGCTGCCAGGCCTGCAACGGCCCTTTGGTCTTCGACCCCACTTCGCAAAAAATGAAATGTGAATACTGCGAAAGCGAGTACGATATTCCCCGCGAGCTGGATGAAAACGAACTCACAGAAGCGGCCAACGCTCCAAGAGCGCAGCAAGGCCAGCCCCCTCTGCCTGGTACACAAGGAACCGGAAGCGCCGGATCTGCCCGTTCATCTTCCGGACAGGCCCAAAATCCCGCACACAGAGCCCGCAACCGCAAGGGAGAGCGTCCTTTGGAAGAGGCTAAAGAGCCTTCTCAGGAAGCCTGCGACTGGGGTGCCCAAAAGAAGATGGTCACCTGCAAAACCTGCGGCGCTCAGACCATCTATGACTCGGTGCAGACCATCAGCACCTGCCCATACTGCGATTCCAACCAAATTCTCGAAGAGCCTGACCAAAAGGACAGCATCGCCCCCACCGGTATATGCGTATTTAAAATCGACAGAAATAAAGCCAAAGAACAGTTCAGCAGCTGGGTCAGCGGTCTATGGTTTGCGCCCAATAAGCTCAAAAAAGTAGCCAGCGCCGGGCAGATGGAAGGAGTATACCTGCCCCACTGGACTTACGACACTCAGGCGTACGCTGATTATCGTGGCGAATACGGCATAGACAAAAAAGACAGCAACAACCGCACCACGACCGATTGGTATAAATGTAGCGGCTCCATCGAGCATTTCTTTGACGATTATCTTATTCCGGCTTGCAAGAAAGAGAACAATCACATTTTAGAAAGCTTAGCGCCGTTTAACACCAACGACTATGAAGATTATAAGCCGGAATACATGGTAGGCTACGCTGCCGAAAAATATTCAGTCACCGTCCACGAAGGCTGGGAAATTGCGAAAAAGCGCCTCAATAACGATCTCCATAGACTGGCCGAAAAAGACATCAAACATAGAAATCCTCGCGCCGACAAAGCTAGAGTCAAGCAGCTGGATGCGGAATTCACCGACATCATGTACAAATACCTGATGCTGCCCATCTGGATTTCTTCCTACAGATACAACGGCAAGGTCTATCAGTTCATGGTCAACGGCCAAACCGGCAAAGTTTCTGGAGACCGTCCTTATTCCGGGTGGAAGATATTCTTCGCCGTCCTGTGCGCCCTCGCTATCATCTATTTCTTCATGTCCGGCAGCGGCAAAGGCTAGTTTATGCCCTCCAAACTGACTACAGATATGCTCAGCGAGGAGCTGCAGAAAACCGAACAGGCCAAGACCGCCCAAGAGACAGACCGCCGCTGCCCGGCCTGCAATGGCGTCTTGGCCTTCGATCCCGCCTCGCAAAAATTAAAATGCCCCTACTGCGATTCGCTGTATTCCTTCGCGGAATTAGAGGCTAGGGCCTCGGAAAACCACACCGAGAAGGCTGAAAAAAAGACTCAGCCCGCACAAGCTGGCCCGGTGAACAGCTCCAAGCTCTCCGAGCCTAGATTTCGGCAAAGCCATATCGGTGCTGAACGCCCTCTAAACAGCGAGGAGGACAGCTCTAACTGCAACTGGGGGGTCAAGAAAAAGGTAGTCGTCTGCAAAAAATGCGGTGCTTCAACGGTCTATGACGCCGTACAGACAGCCAGCCAGTGCCCTTACTGCGAATCCAACCAAATCATCGTCGAAGAAGACGGCAAGCTCATCGCTCCCACCGGCATAGCTCCTTTCAAAATCACCAAGGAGCAGGCTATAGATAATTTTAAAAACTGGGTCAAAGGCCTGTGGTTTGCTCCCGGCAGTTTAATAAATTTAGCTACCGTTGAAATGCTTGAAGGCTTTTATCTGCCCTTTTGGACCTACGATGTCCATACCGTAACCAAATATTCCATGGATTACGGGGTCAAAAACGGCGAAAGAGTGACCTGGCATTCCACTTCAGGGCGTCACGAGCAGTTTTTCGACGACTATCTCGTGCCCGCCTGCGCCAAGCAAAACCGCAGTATGCTGGAGGCCATCTCTCCCTTCAACACCAACGACTTTCAGAGCTATACTCCAGAGTTTCTGGCCGGATTTGTAGCTGAGCGCTATTCGATTCCTGTAAAAGAAGGCTGGAAAACAGCTGACAAAGAGATACGCCGCGACGTGCGCAGCAGTGTAAAAAAGATAGTCTGTGACCAGTTCAGCGCTGACATGACCCGCCGCGAAAAATTTGACATTCAAATGGGCGATGTGGGCTATAAATACCTGCTTCTACCAGTTTGGCACGCGGCCTTTCGCTATCACGGCAGCACATATCAGTTTATGGTCAATGGCCAAAATGGAAAAGTGTTCGGCGACCGCCCTTATTCAGGCTGGAAGATTTTTTTCTTTGTTATAGCATGCCTCTTCGTGCTCATGTGTCTGGTGATAATTTAGGGAAGGAACTAATATCATTTAGTTAGCGATCAGCTAACTTGCGAAACTATCTGACTCCCCCTA
>JAUNIO010000123.1 GCA_030535355.1 bacterium
TAGGGGGAGTCAGATAGTTTCGCAGGTTAGCTGATCGCTAACTAAATGATATTAATCAGTTATTAAGCATTAATGCTCATAACTGCTCTAACGAAATAATATTTAATAGAGAGAAAATGCCCTCTTAAACTGCTGAAACACTTAACTGTCAGCGAGTAGAAAGCAAAGTCAAGCTCACCCCACACTCTAACTGCGTACAGTTATCATTTGACCATCTCGTGCGTCATGCGGCAAATGTCAAAGAAAGCGGTTCTTTTGTCGCAATTACCGCTGCCGGCACCGCTGAGGCGGCAGGAAAGCTCTTCCAATCCTAGCTTGCCCATAAAATAGTTGTGAATACCTTTTTTATCTTCTTTGGAAGCAGCGCTGTCCATGAGGTCCTGAACATCGTCCAAGTAGCCAGGGCTGAAACAGGAGCAGGTGTGAGCAATATGCGCACATTCAGGGTATTTATCGGTAATATCGGTCACCCAATCGAGTTTTTCAAAACCGCGCCAGCCCAAATGTTTCAGATCCCATTTTTCGATACATTTATTCATATCGCGCACAATAGTATTGACATCGGACATCTTGTAACCGCCGCCACCCATTGCGCTGACACCGCTAATACCGTCCATACAAAACCTCCATGATATGCAATATCGTTTAGTTGTTGAGGAGAAGTCAGATAATTCGCTTTCGGCACCTGCCTTTCGGTACATGCCTTCTGCAAAGCTGATAATTTTTAACTTAATTTAATTTAATAACGTTTAGAAAATGCCTTCTAAGAATAAAAAAATATTCAATTTAAAATAATTTTGTTTGCAGTTTTTTCCCTCAGCAATCAATGTTACTCAGCTATTCGCAGAGCTGGTAGCCAGCTTTGCCAGCATATTAAATGATATTCTAGATTAGGGGCCATTTTTAAGATTACATAGGATATTGCCAGAAGATGGTGAAAATAATTTCTTTTATGGAGATCACTACCTATAAACAAATCACTACTTAGAAATCACTGGCAGACAGGAGCTTTATCATGGAATTTCACAGGGTAATCGTCGATAAATTGGGTATTGATGTGGTAACGCACGATCCTGTCATAATCCTCACCGATGTCACAACAGGAAAGTCATTGCCTTTGGTTATCGGCATCTTTGAAGCGACCTCTATTGCATTCGCTCTTGAGCATCACAAAATGCCTCGTCCCCTGTCCCATGATTTAATTAAAGAGACTATAGAACAGCTGGACGCCGAATTAGTCCGCGTAGAAATTCATTCTGTAATCGATGATACTTATATATGCAATTTGGTTATTCAGAGTTCCAGCGGTGAGCTTATTGAAATAGACGCCCGCCCTTCGGACGCCATAGCTGTAGCCCTGCGCACCAATACCGATATTTTCATCTCCGCCGAACTGATGGAACGCGTCGGTGTCTCCGGGCGTTTTACCGCTTCAAGCGCCCAGTCTGAAGGCAGCGAAGACGGTCAGCCGGTCAGCCATTTAGTGATAACCCCCACTCATGGGCCTCATGAAGACCAAGAAGAAAAAGAAAACGAGGTTGATGAGTTTCTAGACAATTTCGACTGCAGCGATATGCTCGGGGACGAGGACGAAAACGAAGACGGAAGCGATGGCCAAGAACCCAACAAAGATGAAGATTAATGGCTAGCCCGCATAATTCCCGTCTTCAGCACCTTAACTATTGACGCTAATTAAGTGATAATCATTGTAATGTTAAATCTTAGGAGTACGCTGTTAGTATAATTTAAGGGAGGTGCGGAAACATGTCCATCGGGGCTTCTGGCATGAATACATTGCTTTCTAGTTCTGCAGTATCCAATACTATTCTGCAAAATACCATCGACGCGCAAAAAGAAGAGATTAAAAAAGAGGAAGAAGCAAAAGAGGCTGAGCAAAAAGAGACAGCTAAGGCCAAAGAAGCTGAAGCCGAATTAAAATACGCCACTAACTCTCAGAACCAAAAGCTGCTAGAAATACATGAAAAAATTTCTAACCGCATGGAAAGCATTCTGCGCGGCGATAAAGGAGCAGCGGAAAATGCAGGCCACGATGCCGAATCTTTAATGAGCCAAATGGATGGCGGAGATGATTTCTCCCCAGAGATTTTGCAGCGGCTGCGCGACTTAAGCCACAGTGCTAAACAAAGTCAGGCTGTCCCTCAAGAGAGTAAACAAACGGATTTTGCCGAACAGACCAAACGCTCAGCCCAACAGCTCCGCGACCAATTACATCAGACGGAGAACCAAGTCAGCGGGCGAGCTCAGCAGGCCAAAGAGGGAACAGCTAATCA
>JAUNIO010000124.1 GCA_030535355.1 bacterium
TGAAAGGGGCCGTATTGAGGGACGCGCCGAAGGACGCAGCGAGGGCCGCGCTGAAGGGCGTGTTGAGGGCCGTAGTGAAGGCTTGTTGGATTCTATCCGTAATCTCATGGAGAGCATGGGCTGGGGCGTCACCGAAGCTATGAACGCTCTGCGCATACCAGAAGAGGAGCGGCAGCAGTATATCGACGCGTTAGCCAAAGTTTGATTTTAGGATGTGCGCCGAACTGTGCGTCCGGCGCACTCTTTCCCCAAAAACGGAGCAATTATCGGAATTGTCCAATGGATTTGATATCCATGCTGCGGGATGCGGCCGTTCTGCAGCACTGAGCCAATTAGATTATAAGTTGTTGTACCAATGATCGGCGTAATCTTTCAGGAACTGATCCACAACAGAGATGAATATCTCTTTTGGTACCGATGTCCCTCCCAGTATACTGCTGAAAACCACACCCTCTTCGGCATTCTGGTTGTTCCAGGATACTTCCACCGTTTCGCCTACTTGCTGGAAATAAAGGTCAGCCAATATGGCCCCGGCGCAGGCCGGATGCCATCTGTGTCGTGAATTCCAAGCGTCAAGAGTATCGTAGTATGCGTCAAACGCTTCATCATCGTCGGTGTCGAAATCTCTGGCATTAATATCTTTCACGGCCGCATATTCGCCGTCGGCTGCAACCGGATACGGATCTTCCTGCATATTATTAATGAAATCGCGCAGCCAGAGAACTAATTCGTCCAGATTCCAGCGGGTGGTCAGCAGTTGGCCGCCGCGTTCAAAGGATAGCAGGTTGCTGCCGGAGACATATAGGGATAATTCGGTTTCCCTGGTGCTGTCCAGGAAAGTATATTCTATGGCAAATAATGCTTTATTGCCGGCAAGTTTGGTTATTTTCATTGTTTTTCTTTCTGTTTGGTATTGTTATTTACTGTTTATTTTTCTTTTTTTGTCTGTTATTTTTTTGTTGGGTAACTTTTCAGGGCAGTCCGGCGGATCTGTACGACGAGATCGCCATGCCTTACGATCTGCGCCAGGCTCACCGGGCCAACGACGCGGCAGTGATGCGGGCGTATGGCTTTGAGGTCTCGCTCTCGGAGTCGGAGTGCGTGAAGCGGCTGCTGGAGAGATATAAAAAGCTGACCGGGCAAGATTGAAAATTGTTATACAGGTAAGCCTGTTTAGCCGTAAAAGTATTCTGGTAGTGTATGTTAAATATTGTATTTTAATAATCATCGCATTATTGCCGGGAGCAGCATTCTATGAATCCACAGAAACTGCAGCTTTATGAAAACCAGCCCATTCGCACGGCCTGGGATGAGGAAAGCGAAGAATGGTATTTTTCCATAGTGGATGTAATCGGCGTTTTAACCGATCAGCCTACGGTTGACGGAGCCAGAAACTATTGGAAGGTCTTAAAAAGCCGTCTTAAAAAAGAAGGCAGTCAACTGGTTACAAATTGTAACCGGTTGAAATTGTTGTCTCAAGACGGAAAAAGGCGTTTAACTGATGTTGCCACCATAGAACAGCTTTTGCGTTTGATTCAATCTATACCGTCTCCCAAGGCAGAGCCGTTTAAAGTGTGGCTGGCTCAAATAGGCCGGGAGAGAATTGAAGAGACCATAGACCCGGAGTTGTCCATTGACCGCGCCTTGGAAACGTATGTCAGATTGGGTTATCCGGAAGATTGGATCAATCAGCGGCTTCAAACGATACGGGCTAGGAAAGAGCTTACAGATCAGTGGAAAGCGCATGGGGTTGAGCAGGGAAGGGAATTTGCCATACTCACCGATGAAGTGACCAGGGCTTGGTCAGGATTGAGTACTCGCCAGTACAAGAATTATAAAGGGCTTACTAAGGAGAATCTGCGGGACAATATGAGCACGCTGGAACTGGCTCTGAATATGCTCGCTGAAGCAACTACTACGGAGCTGACTAAAGTTCAGAATCCACATGGACTGAATGAAAATCAGCAGGTTGCCAGGGAAGGCGGCGCGGTGGTAGGTCATGCCAGAATGGAGATCGAGGAGCGCACAGGACGTTCAGTTATTACTGCTCAAAACGCTAAACAGCTTCATAACACTGTGACGGGCATGATTGAAGATATTGCGCGGTCAGGACCGGCGGAACGGCGGTGATGCGGTCTTACGGTTTTGAGGTCTCGCTTTCGGAGTCGGAGTGCGTAAAGCGGCTGCTGGAGAGATATAAAAAGCTGACCGGGCAGGATTGAAAATTGCTATACAGATATTGCTGCTACACTGCGTCAATGTAACTAAGTTTAACAGCTAAGCT
>JAUNIO010000125.1 GCA_030535355.1 bacterium
CAAATAAGCGCCTTAAAATGCTCTGAAATGCATTTTCATACAGGAGGTACGCCATGCCGGAAGCCTTTCACATGAAGATCGAGGGCTTTGACGAGCTCGTCGAGAAGCTGACCGCCCTCAAAGAAGCCGTCGAAAACAAAGAAGCCATACACCAAGTCATCGCCACCGAGCTATTCCACGCCACCGAACGCGCCTTTGAAGAAAAGCACGACCCCAACACCGGCAAATCCTGGAAAGACTGGTCGCCCGGTTACGTTAGACACCTCAAAAAGATCGGCCAATACGGCAAAGGCAGCCTTCTTTACCAGAAAGGCGACAATGGCGGCCTGTTTAATTCGATTCATTACTGGGCCAACTCCGAAGGCGCTCACATCGGCGCCAATATCAAGTACGCCCGCCTGCATCAGCTGGGCGGCGAGATTAACATAGGCCCGCATCGCGTCGGTCCGGCGCACGTCAAAGAGCATAAACGCAAGTACAAAGGCAAGACCGTCACCGTTCGCGCCCATGAGCGCAGCGGCTATCTAAACCTGATGGGCGGCGGCAAGCGCACCATCCCGGCGCGGCCCTATCTGGGGCTGGACGCCCAGGCCCGGGAGGATATTCAGCAGACCATCCGCAACCTGCTGGAAGAGGCGCTGGACGGATAACGGCAAGGCCCGGGACTGCTCCCGGGCCTTGCCGTTAAACCGCCATTTAAGGGGTGTCTAACGCGGATTTAACTACCATAAATAAGCCCATCTATAGTGCACACAGCTTTGCCGTCATAGTACAGCTTGCCCTCGTAGTCTTTGTAAACGTACCCGTATTTGTCCAGCATTTCCTGAATGCCGGGGTTCAGCCGACACCAATGTCCGTGTACTTCTTCTGCCGCTGCCGCGCATAGACTGCCTATTATATCGCGGGGTATCGGCTCATTGCCTACGCATTCGGTTTTGTCAGTCCCGAACATCCGCTCTTGCTTTGGCACATCGTTATCCGCGATATGTGCGTCATTCGCTTTTTGGATAACAATAAAGCCTTTTTCTACTAACCGTTTATAGTCGCGACAGCGTCTTTCGGCAACGTTATACTTTCCCGGTATAGGATCGCCATACATATCGTTAACCTTTAACTCCTGAAACTCGTAAATAATCCCGTCATCGGCGTTTCTTGACATAAAAGCGCCCAATTCCATTAAAGATCCTCTGCTATCCTTCCAGTCAGGCAAAAGCGCCAGACGGTCAGCCATTTGTAATATATTAAGGCCAACCGACATTATAGTTTCCCACGACGCATTTTGTTTATCCAATGAAGCAAACATGGCTGCAGGGTTGAGAACTATAAAACCTTTATTGCGCATAACAAATTCTGCGGCCTTAAATTTGTGCTTATAATCCGGATCGCCGGTTATCGGTCCGGCGATGTAAACAGTTTTCACCTCATCGCTCATTCTTGTTGCCCTCCATTTTCTCAATCTCCTTAAGTACAGCCGCCGCGAAGTTCATATAATAATCGGGCCTATCTCTTAACAAGGCTTCCATATCGTTGGCACGGTCCGTGACAGCCTTTTTGCCAACCTTCTTCACAAACAGATGTCCCAGCAGCGATTCGTTAAAATTCCGCTGCCAGCTGATCAGCCGGAACAGCACCCGACTGGCAGCCTCCAGTCGTATTTCCAACTCCTGCACCCTCTGTTCCAACGCTTGATTATCGCTCATTCCTCATCCTCGACTTTCCGATAAACCACCTCATACTTCTTCTGCACTTCGTCCAAAGTCAGAGGCAGGCAATACCTTTTCTTAACTACATCGACCCACATCGTGCCGCAGTAATCGTACACTTTAAGCACTTCGAAGAACTCTTCCAGGTCAGCTATGGGAGCGATTATATCTCCCGGTTTCAAATACGTGCGTTCCATCACAGCCCTCACTAATCTTCAAGACGCCGCCCTTTGGCATATCGCGCACCGCTATATGCGCCAATCATATAACCCAGCGCCAAGAATAAAGCGCCATGATGTATGCTGGTCGTATGATGCAGCACTTCAACAAGTACCAAAGCGGCGAAAAACAGGTATTTAGTCTTCATCAGCAGCCTCTGTTGTGCGCTTTCACAGAGCCAAACCATCGGCATGGCGCTGCCTGTACACCATGTAGCGCACATAGCTCCGGATTTCGCAAAACTCTGCCGCGTCGAGCAACTGCAGCCCGTCATCAGCAAGATCGCCGCAGCGGCGCATCATCTCCGACAGCCCGC
>JAUNIO010000126.1 GCA_030535355.1 bacterium
TGCCGCCGTAATCACCCCAATCGGAGCTACCCCAGTCAGAACTGCCGCCGTAATCGCCCCAATCGGAGCTGTTCCAGTCAAAGGCCCTATCCCAAGATGAGGTGCTATCATTCCAATATGGCGCGTGATCCCAATCGAATTTGCTGCTGAAAGCCCAGGAGGACGAATCCCAATCGTACTTATTATAATTCTCGCTCAGTCCCTTTTCCAGATAGGGGACCAGTTTTTCCATATCTGCATAGGTACTCTGCGCCTCCTGGAATATCGCCCGCACATTCGTCGGGTTGGCGACATTATTGAGAAAGACGTTGATATCGCCGCGTCCATCAACGTAATCGTAAAACTGACGCTCGTTAATATTGACCCCCGCGTCGCGCAAGCGCCAATAATCTCTGTCTAGGCTGCGGCAGCGGAGATCTATATCGCGGTAATAGGCATAATCCAATCTATCGAGCATGCGCTCATAGCGATGGCGTTCATGGCGATGCAGGCCAGAATTAATACCCCAATTGACAGCCGCCGACAGCAGGAAGGTGGGCAGGAAGCCCAACGAATCCGCTCTATCGTTATGGTAATGATGCTCGATAACGGTGCGTTTCTCTGTACTAGGCTTGTACTTAGAGGAAGATGTGTTACGCTTATATTGCGCAGAGGACGAGCGAGACGAACGCGACGATGAGGATACCTGCGAGCGCTTATCCTTAGCTCTGCGTCCACCCTGTGACTGCCCCTCCATCACGAAGAAAACTAAGCTGAGCTTATTATCTTTTACCTGCGCCTCACCCCTGGCCTTGGCGTAATTACCATAGAGCAGCAGGGCCTCTAAATCGCGGTTCAAGTCAACATCACCCAGCTTTTTACCGATCCTAGCCGTGGGCAAGACCGCCACCAAATCAGTTGGGGAATACTTGTGGCTGCCCACAAAGGAGATACTGGAGACTGGCAGATCCCTCATGCGGCGTTTTATATCATTAGCCTTGCGCGCATCTCCCTTTCCCTTGGGGGGATTAGAAGTGCTCGGCAGCTCAAAGCACTTCACGCCGCGGCGCGTTCTATCGACTTGCACAGCGTAAACGACCACGGAGCGAGAGTCATGCTGATGGGCACTCTTGCTATCATTCTTAGCGAGGAGCGACGATTTAGCCGCAAATATCGGCGGCTCACTCACGTGGTTACTGGACTTTTCTGCGTGAACCGGCGTAACGCCAGTCATGGTTCCCAAAATAAAAGCTAGGGTAAGATACTTAAATAAATTCTTTTTCACGAGACAACTCCCACCTACTCAAGCCTGCACCTGAGTGAACCAGCCATAAAAATAATGTTATAACTTTAAATATTTCGCACAATATAAGGGCTTACCTTCTCTGGATGGGTAGCCGTGCGCTATCTGGTATAACCGAATATAATCGAAACTACAATAACCCCGACAAAAACTATCATCTTCCAAGGGTCTTTGGTCTTGACTACATATTTCCAGCCAAATATATAGGATAATATCAATGCTGCGGCCGCGCCTAACGTAAACAGCGGCTGTGCAATCCTAAAGTTAAAAAGAATGGCATAGCAGACCATGTTCAAATGATAGAAGATATAAAAAGCGGCAAGCCAAATTACAATGTCCAACATAATTTAATTATATGCAGCACAATTCTAAAAAGCAATGAAACAGAGGCCGCAAACGTTAAACCGAAGCTAATATGTGAGTTCCGGCGGTGACCTACTCTCCAACACCGTCGCCAGTGCAGTACCATCGGCGCTATTGAGCTTAACTTCTGGTATTTTTCCCCTCTGTCGCAAGCGACATCTCCCCTACCATATCGGCATATTCACAGCCTCAGCGCCTGGCTTGCTTGCGTCAGCTTCTGCCCGCTTCGCTGCTTCGTTGCGCTCAGAGGCTGCGCTTGGCAGAACTGCCGCAACGCCAAAGCGTGAACACCTGCAGCTGCGTTTATACAATCCAACAGCACCGGGAACAGGCACTTCGCTAAGTCTGCTATTGGTTCAATATAGCAGAATAAAAAAGCCCCAGCTGAACAGCCAGGGCCAATATGTGAATTCCAGCGGTGACCTACTCTCCCACACCGTCGCCAGTGCAGTACC
>JAUNIO010000087.1 GCA_030535355.1 bacterium
CAGCTAACTTGCGAAACTATCTGACTCCCCCTAAAGGATAGGAGGGGGAGAAGTCGCGAATGCGACAGAGGGGATGCCCAAGACTGTTGGGGAATCGAGGTTTAGCTTGTGTTATGCTCTAGCTTATACGCAGGCCTGAACGTAGCGATAATTGTATATAAGTCAACATTGCCAATGTCATTGAGTCTTAACTAAATGACATTGGCAGATCGAAAAGACAAACATAGAGAAGCCCAGCAGATAGTTCCCAGGTTAACAGATCACAATCTAAACGGCATTATATACTAACCAAATGATGACAGTTGCCATACTCAAACAAAGTATGTTATACTAAATTAGTTAAGCTTCGCTAGTTGCAAGAGCAGGTGACGTCGCCACTCTTGACGCTCGAGTCCCCTAGCCGGGGTTCTGAGTTAAGGCGAGGCTTGTTGAGTTCGTTGCATAAGGATAAAAAAAAGGATAGACGCAGTTGGCTAAAGTATCACCAGCAGTACTGGAAAAAATACGCAGTGAAGCCTTGATTATAGCAGGGCAGACTGGGTTAATAGAACAGGGTGTAACAGTTAAAAACGTAGAATACGTGCGCGAAGCGGGTATATGGTATTTGCGTGTCTCATTAACTAAAAAATCAGGCGTATCTGTTAGCGACTGCGAGACACTACACCGTCCGCTCTCCAAACGCCTCGACGAGATGGACCCCATTTCTGAACCATACTATTTGGAGGTATGCTCTGAGCCATCTGAACCTCAGCTCAACGACGAAGAAATAGCCAGCGCTTCTGTACCAAACTCTCTGGCGAAGGAGAAACAAGATGAATAACGATGATAAACCGACCATTTTGAAAGCTTTGCAAGAAGTTTCGGAAACGCGTCATATTCCTTTAGAAAAAATCCTTACTAGCATTGAAGATGCTTTGCGGAAAGCCTATGAGAAGCAGTATGGCTGCGACAATGTAAGTATTGAATTTGACAGAGAAACCAGCAAGCTCACTATGTGGGCCAGAAAAACCGTCGTAGAGACTGTTCGCGATCCCAAAACCCAGCTGACTCCGGCTGAAGCCCGCGAAATGGGAGCTGAGGAAGAGGACTGCGCACTCGGCAATGAAATCGAAGTAGAGATGTCCGAAGAAGTCAACGCCGCTTTCGGGCGCATTGCCGCTCAGACAGCGCGCCAAGTGCTAAGCACCAAACTCCGCGATATTGAGCGGGAAGCGGTACGCGATGAGTTCAGTTCTAAAATAAACGATATTATGTCCGTTACAGTTCAGCGCAGTGAGCACCGGGAGATTATCGTTGATGTACGCCGAAGTGAGAGCGACTTCAACCATTCAGAGGGAGTGATTCCCGTTTCCGAACAATCTCATAACGAATACCTGCGCAAAGGTGACCGAATTAGGGTTTTGGTGGCTGGCGTGCGCGATAGCCAGCGCGGGCCTCAGGTCGTTTTTTCCCGCTCCAATCCCGGCCTGCTGAAACGCCTTTTTGAGCTGTCGGTACCCGAAATTGGCCGCGGTATCGTATCTATAAAAGCAGTCGTTCGCGAAGCAGGTCTGCGCTCCAAAATTGCAGTTAAATCAAACGATCCCAGCGTCGATCCTGTAGGAGCTTGCGTAGGCCCTAAAGGTACAAGAGTGCAGGGGATCGTCGACGAACTCCGCAATGAAAAAATAGATGTAATTCCCTGGTCAGAAGATGTAGCGACCTTTATATCCAATGCCTTACAGCCAGCTGTAGTCACCAGCGTCACCCTGGGAAAAGATGAAAATGGCGGGGACAAAGCCTTAGTTGTTGTAGGCGACAAATATCTTCCCTTAGCTATCGGCAGGGAAGGCCAAAATGCTCGCTTGGCCGCTAAGCTGACGGGATGGCACATAGATATACGCAGTGAAAGCAGCGTTCTAGCTGACGCTTCCAGCAAAAATTCCCCTGAGACAGTCAGCCCTGCCGAAGAAGCTGCTGACGCACAGCAACCTGAGCAGGACTAACGGCTTTGGCTTCAGCAATTCCCCAGCGCAAATGCGTAGTTTGCCGTCAGATGTACCCCCGCAGCCAATTAGTAAGGCTAGCAGCGCCTATACGGGGGGGACGTATAATACCCAATCCCCAAGGCAAAACAGGGGGCAAAGGATATTACATCTGCCGCAATATGAACTGCGTGAGCAAATTGCGCACAGACCGCAAAATGCGCAAAGTATTTGCTCCGCGCATCGACGATGAAACTTACGATTGGCTGACTCAGCTAGCGCAAGAGACTGCTGCGACAGTGGCCTCCTCTGCTCCGCCAATGCCGGCAAATCAATGATAAGCGACTTCTAAAGTCCCCTTACAGCTGTCATTTATCAGACGTAAGGCTCACCAAACCTAGAGGAAGTGGTATTGATGGGAAACAGCACCCCAAATGGAAAAATTAGAGTATACGAATTGGCTCGTGATCTAGGTCTCGACGACAGCAAGCCGCTGATCCGCATTTTGCTCGGCATGGGTTATCCCGTCAAAACGGCCTCCAGCAGCATTACTGACGAAGCTGTACAAAAAGTTCGCGACACTGTAAAACCGCATTTGGAGCAAATGCAGCGCGAAGCCAAAGGCAAAAAAGCGAAAGTTGTCGGCAAAGAAGTTAAAACCGAAAAAACATCGCCAGCTGTAAAGCGAGTTAGGGTTGTTAAGCGCGCTGCTACCGAAGAAAAGAACGGCACAGCCGAAAATAAAGCAGAAGCTCAAGTGCCAGAGATTACCGCTACGGTAATAGAGCAGCCAAAGACAGAAACAGATTCCGCAGTTACAGCACAGCAGATAGACCAGGAGGAATCTGTCTCCGCAGTTGCTGAGCAGCCCCAAGATACAGTGGCTCAGACGGAGCCATCAGTTTCTGCTGACGTAATAGAGTCTGAAGCTCAGCCTTCTGTGGCTGCGCCAGAGCCTCAACCTGAAGAAAATCAAGAGAGCGTTTCAGAAACAGAAGAGCTCCCAGCAGCTGCTCCCCAAGAACAAAGCGAGACCGAAGCTGAACTGGCTGCCACTGCGTCTCCGAAGGCGTTTACTCCTCTGCCCGCAGCAGAATCCAAACCAGAGATTAAAGGCATAAGTCCTGAAGAGGCATTTCGCATCAACAAGCCCGCTGCTGAGAGAAGCACCAAAGTTGAAGTACGCATCAGTGAAAAGAGCCCTAAAAATCAGCCTAAAAAACGCATGCCACGCTACTACAGCAATGACAATGCCAGTCTCGATGACGACGACAAGCTGCCGGAAAAATTGTCAGAGATAACTGCAGATGTTTTCGGCATGGAAGACGAAGAGCTGGACAAACCCGTATCTCTCAGCCCTTTCACTCCCGAACAGGCTTTCAGCTTGCCCAAGCCGATTAGCAAAAAAGACAAGAACTTAACGGAAAACGCTTTAAAAACTAAAGCCGTTAATCGCTCTGCTACCGCTCAGCGCCCTGGCAGTGGTTTGGCTTCAGGAAGATCTTCGCAAACTATGGGGCGTCCTGGCCAAAACCGTCAAGGTCAGAGTGGCCATGCTTCTGGCTCCGGCCGTCCTGGGCAGAATAGCCGCATGGGGCAGAATTTTGCCCGCGGAGGCCAAAATTTTTCTCGCCCCGGTCAGAACCGCCCGGTGATTCATGGCAAGAAAAAAGGTCCAGAGCAGCATATCGAGGATAGCAAAGTCATCAGCCTTCCCGAAGTGATCGCTTTGGCAGAATTAGCTAAACGCCTAAGCAAGCCAGCTAACGAAATAATTCGCTATCTGATTAGCCAAGGCAAAATGGTGACCATTAATCAGCCCCTTCAATACGAGGAGGCCTGCAAGATTGCCACCGATTTTGGCTTTGAAGTTGGCGACATGACTACAGAAGATATTCCGTTAGAGCTGATTGAAACGGAAGAAGAGCGCGACCTCACCCCGCGTCCTCCTGTAGTTACAGTCTTAGGCCATGTAGACCACGGCAAAACATCTTTGCTCGATGCTATTCGCAGCACTTCGGTTACCGAAGGCGAAGCAGGCGGTATCACTCAAAAGATAGGTGCCTATACGGTTACCCACACTGCAACAGACACCGATGAAAAACGGCAGATCACCTTCATTGATACGCCGGGACACGAAGCCTTCACGCAGATGCGCGCCCGCGGTGCCTCGGTCACCGACATTGCTGTGTTGGTGGTAGCCGCCAACGACGGAGTTATGCCGCAGACTATTGAAGCCATTAACCACGCCAAAGCCGCCAAAGTACCTATTATTGTAGCCATCAATAAATGCGATCTTCCCGACGCCGCCCCGGATCGGGTCATGCAGCAGCTAACCGAATACGGCTTGATCGCTGAAGACTGGGGAGGCGACACCGTTATGGTTCAAGTCTCTGCTAAAAAGCGCATCAACTTGAGCGAACTGCTGGACATGATTTTGCTGGTCGCCGATATGAATGAGCTGAAGGCTAATGCCTCCATGCACGCTCAGGGCACTATTTTAGAGGGTTGGATGAGCAAAGGCATGGGGCCTGTCGCTACCGTGCTTATTCAGACAGGTACGCTGCACGTAGGCGATACGGTAGTTGTAGGAAAAACCTGGGGCCGTGTGCGCAGCCTAACCAACGAAAAAGGCAAGCGCATTCCCTCGGCCGGTCCTTCCATTCCTGCCGAGATTACTGGTCTCAACGACGTTCCCAATGCCGGTGATTATTTGCAGGCTGTAGAAGATGAGCGCATGGCCAAACAGGTATCAGCTGCCCGCGTCGCCCAGGAACGCAACAAGCGCATCACTTCCGGCACGAAACAGACCCTAGAAAGTTTATTCAGCGATCTGGAAAACGGAGTTGCCAAAGACCTCAACATTCTGGTCAAAGCTGACGGTCACGGCAGTATGGAAGCGATCAATCAGTCGCTTAACAAACTATCCACCGATGAAGTGGCTATCAAGATTGTCCACTCTGGAGTAGGAGCTATTACCGAATCCGATGTTAACTTAGCTTCCGCTTCCAACGCCATGATTGTAGGCTTTAACGTACGCCCCGACAACCAAGTCAAGCGCGTAGCTCTGCAGGAAGGCGTAGATATCCGCTATTATCAGGTAATCTATCACGTAATGGACGATATACGCTCCGTGATGTCTGGCTTGCTTTCCCCCGATATTGAAGAGCAGGAGATCGGCCACGTAGAAGTCCGCCAAGTCTTCAAAATCAGCAAAGCTGGTAAAGTCGCCGGCTGCTACGTCACCGACGGGAAAGTGGTCCGCGACGGACTGGTACGCGTTCTGCGCGATGGCGTGGTGATTTTCACCGGGCGCATTGATACCCTGAAACGCTTTAAAGATGACGCCAAAGAAGTCAGCGAAGGGTACGAATGCGGGCTAACCGTCGCCGATTATCCCAATGTTGAAGTAGGCGACATATTAGAGATATTCCAAAAAGTCGAACACAAACGCGAGCTGTAAAAACAGCCTGCCCTGAGTTTTTAATCAATAGCGGCGAGGAGGGACACCTTCTGGCCGCTATGTGCAAAGAAGGAACAAATTATGAAACATCGTCCGCAGCGCCTGCACTCTCTTCTCCTATCCTTAGGCAGTGAAATATTGGGTAAGATTAAAGACCCAGCGGTTAATAACGGCTTAGGCAACGAAATAATCAGCTTTACCGATGTTAAAGTCTCCAAAGACCTGCGCAATGCTAACTTTTTCGTAAGCATTATGGCTACACCGGAGCGTCAGAAAGAGATTTTAGAAGGGCTGAAACATTCAGCCGGTTATTTTCATCGCGAACTGCGCCAAGCCATGAGCACCAGCAATATACCCAATGTCAGCTTTATCTTAGACAACACCATGGAAAAAGCAGCTCACTTGATAAGTTTAATCAACAAAGTCAACAAAGATCTGCCCGCTTTGACAACAGATGAGGAGACCGCTGAAGATGCCCCTGAACAGCAAGACGAACAATAGCCCTACAGTCTGTGTGCCGACACTGGAATTACCCCCCGTAATTCAGCAAATTACTACCGCCATCAGCGCAGGCCGGCGCTTCTTAATGGTGCCTCACATTCACATCGATGGGGACGATTTAGGGAGCATGATCGGCCTAGCCTTAGCTCTCAAACAGCTCGACAAAGAAGTTTATCTCTATTCCCCCGATCCAGTTCCCGAACGCTATCAATTTTTGCAAGGGCATGAGCTGATTACTTCTACCCTCCCCCAAGGTGAGTTTGACGCCGTTTTTATCTTAGAATGTCCGGATTTCAAGCGTTTGCCCCCAGGCCTGTATCCTAAACAGCTAACGCAGACGATTATTACTCTCGACCACCACGAAGACAGCCCTACTGAAGAGCGGTTTATCGGCAATATAAACTGGGTCGATCCCACTATGTCGGCACTGGGCGAAATGATTGCCTTAATCATTTTTGCTTTAGATTTAGACATCAGTGCCCAGGTTGCCACAGCTATTTACACTTCGATCGTCTCCGATTCCCAAGCCTTTAGATTTCACGGCGTATCCAGCCGCACTCATTTAATCGCTGCCAAATTGCTTGCCAGCGCCGATATAGACACCAATCTCGTCCACAACTGGACTCTGGCATATCGCAGCCAGCAGGAGCAGCGAGTCACCCAGAGATGCGCCGCGACGAGAGAGTATATCTGTAACGGCCAAGTCGCCTTAGCGGAGCTAACCCGAGAAATGCTAAACGAAGCGGGACTAGAAGACGACAGCGCTATTCAAAACCTGCTTCACGATATCAACAATGAGTATAAGGCCGCTTTTGCGCTCTTCAAGAATATCGACGGTCAAAAAATTAGGGTTTCCCTGCGCTCACAGTCAGTCCCTGTGCTGCCCATCGCTCATAAATTCGGAGGAGGCGGACACGCTTTAGCCTGTGCCATGACTTTTCCCACCACCGATTTAGCTTCAGTTAAATCATTAGTACGCGCTGAACTCGAAAAACTATTCGGGTCCTAGGCAGCGTCATTTAGTTAATGTTTCGCGAACAAGTTCTAGTTTGCACCGTCTTCCGTCGCCCTGGCGTTGCGGCAGTTCTGTTAAGCGTAGCCTCTGAACGTATCGAAACAGCATAGCGGGTAGAAGCTGACGCCAAAAAGCCAGGTGCCTGAGGCCTAAAAAACGGTGATTCAGCATAGCAAAGAACAGTTACCGCTGTGGGCGAACTCGAGCATAACCCAGCGAACACAGGGAGCGGAGCGCAGAATAGCTGTGTGAACACTGAATAATTTAGTGTCTCCACAGCTATATAAGAGCACTCTCATAAACTATTTTTAGCAATAGCCAGCATTAGCTTCAAACGATTGTGCTGATTAACTTCGCTGAGCGATGAATCATAATCTATAGCGCATAAGTTAGCCCCTGGATAGCTTTGGCGCAGCTTTTTCATCATGCCCTTGGCGACAATGTGATTGGGCAGACAGCCAAAAGGCTGCACATTAACCACATTGGTAATACCGCGCTTAACCATCGCCACAGTTTCAGCAGTGATCAGCCACCCCTCCCCATTCATATGCCCCAAAGAAATGTGTTTTTTGGCTAATTCAGCCAGTTCCTGAATGGTTTCCATAGGGGCAAAATGATGGCTGGCCTGCAAAGCCAAACGGGCCTCTTTGGTCATATATTGCACCAGTTTGAGGAATATCTGACTGCCGACCTTTCCTAACCAGCTGCCCGAAAGCAAATCGTGCTTCACAATCCCATCATAAGCGCAGTACTGCAAGAAGCTGAGCAAACCAGGCACTACCACTTCAGCGCCTTCATTTTCCAGCCATTCCACTAAGTCATTGTTGGCAAAGGGCATGTACTTCACCATAATTTCGCCCACTATGCCAACTTTAGGTTTGTGCAGATTCTCGCTGATGGGTATCGCGTCAAAATCTGCGATTATCCTGCGCAGATTTTTGACAAAAGTGCGATAACTGCCGTGCCGTATGTCATCTTGGCAAACTTCCAGCCATTTCTCGTAACAAGCCTGCACAGTTCCCGGAGTTTTCTCATAAGGACGCATCCGCAAAACGCATTGCATTAGCAAGTCGCCATAGACGGTACTTTTAATAATGTCCATAACCATCGGCAGGGTAAAGGAAAAACCAGGCGACTGATGGCTGAACACCGACATGATTGGCACCTTCCGCATACCGCATTCGTCCAGCGCCTTGCGCAAAAAAGCTGTATAGTTGCTGGCCCGGCAGCCACCTCCGCTCTGGAAGTACATAATAGCCGTGCGCTCTAAATCATACTCACCGCTTTGCAAAGCTTTCAATAGCTGACCGATTACCAATACCGCTGGGAAACAGACATCGTTGTGCACATATTTCAGCCCTAATTCGACTACTTCCCGGCTTCTGCTCTCGGGTATCACCAAACGGTATCCCGCCTTCTGCAGAGCCACTTTAATAAACTGGAACTGCCAGGGCGCTACCTGCGGGGCCAATATCGTATATTCCCGGCGCATAGAAGCTACAAACTCTGGAGCTGACGCAGATTCCGGTTTTGGGGTGCTGGGCTGCCAAGAACTGGACTGACGTTCCCGCAAAGCCGCCCACAGTGACCGCAAGCGAATGCGGGCAGCTCCCAAATTGTTGATAGAATCCAGCTTGATAACGGTATGCAGCCTATCAGCGCGGTCGAGGATTTCCTTGACCTGATCAATGGTCACCGCATCGAGCCCGCAGCCAAAGGAATTGAGCTGCACTATTTCCAAAGGCAGCTCGGGATGATCGGCTACGTAGCGAGCTGCCCTGTAAAGCCGGGCATGGTACTCCCACTGATCGATAACCCGCAGATTAGGCTCGGAAGATAAATGCTCTAGACAATCTTCCGACAGCACTGCCCAGCCAAAGGACTGGATGAGCTGCGGCAAACCGTGGTTAACCTCGGGATCGATATGGTATGGGCGCCCCAGCAATACGATAGCGCGCTGCCCGCTATGTTTCAGCTCAGCTAATATTTCTTCGGTTTTTTGACGCACATCTGCGCGATAGCGCTGCTGCTCAGCTAGAGCATCCCGAACAGCCTCCTTAAGCTCTTGGAGGGACAGTCCCTCCTCAGCCAGCTCTTCGTGCAGCCGCTTGGCGAGCGCCGAAGGCTCTTTGAGGGACACGAAAGGATGATAAAAGCGCATTTTTTCCGTGTGCAGGCTATCCACATTAGCGGCAATGCTCTCCGGATAAGAGGCTACCACCGGACAGTTAAAGCTTTCCTTAGTACAATTGCCATCAGCACAGTTAAAGGGTAGGCTGGGATAAAAAATTTTAGTAACGCCGCGAGACAGCAAATCAGCGATATGGCCATGCACTAGCTGAGCGGGATAGCAAATAGTTTCTGAAGGGATAGTAGCCATTCCCGCTGCAAAAAGCTTAGCGGAGGAATGGCCGGATAAAACCACTCTATAGCCTAACTTAGTAAACAGCGTGAACCAAAAAGGATAATCCTCATACATATTAAGTGCGCGAGGAATACCTATAACTCCGCGTTTGGCCTCAGCTCCCAGCGCTTTATAAGCAAATACCCGTTTATATTTATAAGCATACATATTAGGCAGGCGATTGCCCATCTGTTCTTTATTGGCACCGCGCTCACAGCGGTTGCCCGTAATATGCTCACTGCCTTCGGAAAAACGCTGTATATTGAGCAGACAGTTATTGCCACAGCGTCCGCAGCGCTGCCAGGAGGTCTCGACTGTAAACTTATTCAGCCTATCAGCCGTTAACAGAGCTGAGCGGCTATCAGCATTGGCGCAGCGTTCCTGAGCCAGCAGAGCAGCGCCATACGCTCCCATGAGCCCCGCCACATCGGGGCAGATAACCTCGCGCCCCAAAATTACTTCTATAGCGCGCAACACTGCCGCATTGTGGAACGTTCCCCCCTGAACTACAATGTGTTCCCCTAAATCTGCGACATTTTTCAGGCGGATAACCTTAAATAACGCATTCTTAATTACGGATAACGCCAAACCAGCGGACAGTTCTCCGACAGATACCCCTTCCTTCTGCGCCTGCTTAACTTTGGAATTCATAAAAACCGTGCAGCGCGTCCCCAAATCTACGGGATGATCGGCGGTTAAAGCCTTATCGGCAAATTCTGCCGCGCTCAGTCCCAGCGAATGCGCAAAAGTTTCTATAAATGAGCCGCATCCAGACGAACAGGCTTCATTGAGCATTATAGAATGAATAACCCCGTTTTGCACGGTGAAACTCTTCATATCCTGTCCGCCGATATCCAAAACAAAAGACACGTTGGGCTGAAAAAAACGCGCAGCTTTTAAATGTGCCACAGTTTCTACTTCACCTATATCGGCATGAAGGGCAGCCTGGATTAAGCTTTCTCCATAGCCTACTACGGCTGTCTTGGCGATATGCACTTCGGCAGGCAGCTTTTTATACATTTCCTGCAAAGCTTTAACAACTGTCTGCAGAGGCTGTCCCTGATTGCTGCTATAATACGAATACAGCAAAGCTCCGCGGGCATCGGTCAAGACCAGTTTTGTCGTGGTAGAGCCCGCGTCAATTCCCAAATAGGCAGCCCCGCGATATTGGCTTAAAGAAGCGCGGGGTACTCGGCTGGCGGCATGGCGCTGGAAAAACTCTTCGCGTTCCTGTGAACTGGCAAAAAGCGGCGCTAAGCGCTGTGCTTGATTTACCCGTTTGTTCAGTTCGAGCAGACTGTCGGCATACTCCGTCAGCTGAGCTAACTCTCTGGGGTTGCCTTCCGCCAGCAAAGCTGCTCCCAAAGCCACAAAATACTGAGCATTGTCGGGATGCAGTATTTTATCTTCCGGCAGCTGTAAGGTTTCCGCAAAGCGTTGCCGCAGTTCTGAAAAGAAATGCAAGGGACCGCCCAACATAGCCACAGCACCGCTCACGGGACGCCCCTGAGCCAGACTGCTGACAGTCTGGCTAACAACTGCCTGCAGCACAGAAGCCGCTATATTTTCGGGGCTAACCCCATCATTCATAAGAGCCTGCACATCGGTTTTGGCAAAGACTCCGCAGCGAGAAGCTATAGGATAAATATTTGTGCTGTGATGCGCTAACTCATTAAGCCCCAGCGCGTCAGTATTGAGCAAGCAAGCCATTTGGTCGATAAACGCGCCTGTTCCCCCAGCGCACACTCCGTTCATACGCTGCTCGACAGCTCCGCTCAGATAAGTAATCTTAGCGTCTTCCCCGCCTAGCTCGATAACCGTTTCCGCCTGGGGCAAAAAGCACCTTACCGCTTTAGTGCTGGCGATAACTTCCTGCACAAAAGGCAACTGCAGATGCTCGGCTACCCCCATACCCGCACTGCCAGTAAAAACGAGCTGACAGCGCTCCGCCATCACATTCTTAACTATAGCCAGCAATAACTCCCGAGTGGCGCTCACAACGTCTGAGAAATGGCGTTTGTATTGACTAAATACAAGAGTATCAGCACCATCTAGCACTGTGGCTTTCACTGTTGTTGAGCCAATATCAATACCTATGCGCACCAAAGACATAATACATTCACCTTAAAACAGAAAAAAGACGTAACCGTCAAATATGCTTGTTACTTCGTTTTGCGACACGTTAATGTTTGCGTTATAGCTAATTAAAGGTCAAACTAATATTCGATTCCCCCAACAGTCTTGGGCACCCCTCTGTCGCAGCCGCGACTTCTCCCCCTCCCATCCTTTAGGAGGAGTCATAATGTGCCAATGTTGAAGCATATTCTTTAGTTGATTGGTAAGCGCCAAAACTACGTTTGGCGCTTACCAAAGGACTGCCAGATATTCTGTTTTCACAAAAATAATGACCGACCAAATGACAAAGCACTTCCAGTCAGACGCGGCATAACCTGCTAAACACACAAACAGCCCAACCTCTAGGCTGGGCTGTTTGTGTCTAGACTAAGTTACTATTAATCAATATTATTGAGGTTAACTGTAACGTTGCCATTATCAACTGAATACGAAGCCTGACCAGCTGCGTCGGTTCCAGCACTGGCACCAGCGCCTGCACCAGCAGCACCGCCAGCCAAACCACCATCAAGAGAACCGATACCAGACATATCAGCCATAGCGCCCATGCCCATCATAGCGCCC
>JAUNIO010000088.1 GCA_030535355.1 bacterium
GGGCACCCCTCTGTCGCATTCGCGACTTCTCCCCCTCCCATCCTTTAGGGGGAGTCAGATAGTTTCGCAAGTTAGCTGATCGCTGACAAAATGATATTACCGAGTGTGGGAGTGCTGATACTTTGCTTTAAGGGCAGGGTCAGGGGAGTCAGATAGTGGAATGCGGGATTTCTTTTGTAAATATTATTGAATTTAATATTTATTTAATATTTATATTTATTAAAGATATGGTATAATATGAACAGTTGTATATAGTAAAAGTACTGAAAACTTAACTGTATATGCTGCTATGTGTTAAATAATTATTGATGCGTTGTTTGCTTGCTGTAGTGATTTTATTCGCTTGACATCGTGTTTGTATCAAATATTGGCTGTGCAGTGCTTTTTAAGGATTTGATTCTTTTGGATAAGCAAAAGAAAGGTCGTGCGCTATGGTTATCAGTCAGAATTATTGTGAACGCATAGTTCAGTTAGCTCTCGATGACTTTTCCTCTGATGTGCTTGTTCCCTGTAGTGACGGTATAGACCGCACCGCTTCTGAAGTTATGTTTTGCCTATGCGAAAGCGTGCGCCAAGGCCATGCCGATGATTTGCCCTGTCTGCTGAGGATCGCCCGCTGCGCGGAGGACTCTGAGGTTATGCTGCAGGTAGGCGAATTGTACTTGTATGGCCAGGGGGTAGAATCCAGTGCCGAAGAAGCTTACGCCTGGTTTTTGCGAGCTAGCCATGCGGGCAGTGCTGAGGCTATGGCGCGGGTAGGCTGGATGCTTCTCGTAGGCATTGGCGTCGCTAAAAATGTGCGTTTAGCGGTGGATTGGTTGCTGCTGGCCGCAGAAGAAGGCTACAGGCCTGCTCAGGACTTTTTAATAAAGGTGACGTCCCGCGCTTTGGCTAATGCTGCCGCGCAGCTCCCTTCACCCTGATAGGTTACTCGTGTTGGCCGCTTCACATAATATGCTAATTCCTCGCTGCAGGCAGTGGAACTGTCAGGCACGAGGAATTATTTATGTTGCATTTAGCGTGTATTCTGGAAGTGTGCTGCTGAACTTATTTACCGCTGATGCGGGGCGGTAGCTTTTGATAATTGATGTAATACCGATTACAAACGGACGTATTAAAAACGGATAGATTTAAACTGATAGGAACTTTTATTTATGCGTCAAGAATTTATGCGCCAAGAATTAACCTCGTTCAGCGCTGACATGGAAAAGTACTTGGAACTCTTGAAAAATGGCGGCTGCGATACTGCGCTGGTCATTGCTGCCCAATCCGTAATAACCGCGCCCTGGACTATCTACAAGTGCCAGTACGGATGCCCTAGGTATGGCACGAGCCATTGCTGCCCGCCTAAATCGCCTTCCTGGAAGGCCACTCAGGAAATGCTCAGCTGCTTTCAGTACGGCATTTTGTTCCGCTGCCATGAGATGAAGACAGGCACTGCTTTAGCCATGCAGGCCGCTAAAGAGCTGCTGCTGGATGGTTATTATAAAGTCATAGCGTTTGGCTGTGGCCCCTGCAGCAAATGCGAGACCTGTGCTCCCGAACGCTGCCGCTTCCCTGGGCAGACCATTCCTTCTATGGAAGCCTGCGGTATCGATGTGTTTGCCACTGTGCAGGGCAACGGGCTGGAAATTCAGATGCTGCGCGACAAAGACGCGCCAATTAATTGTTACGGACTGATCCTGGTGGAGTAAGCGCTGCTAGAGTTTACTTCCTAACTGTCCGTGCCCAACTGTTCGCCTCTCTCATCTCGCAGTTTTCGGCACGGCAGTAAGTTAGCTGTTGGCATTAACTATAGCGGTTTTATTTTGCTGCAAGTGTTCAGCAGCTTTAGCGTGTTTTCTTTAGGCTGCGTATAAAAACGCTCCTGGATTTTTTAGCATTCCGAGAGCGTTTTTATATTGTGTTTACTGAGTCGGGCGCGGCGCGGAAAGCTTATCCCTGATCGTCATCTGGGCCGTAGAGCGCAGGTTCTTCGTTTTCTTGCTGTGAACTGCTGCTGTGAGAGTGCCGCCACCATATCATGCCCGTGCAGAAGAGGATGAACAGCGAAAGAATGCTGAGGATATTGGCGAGATGGTATATCCTAAAACTCGCCTGAATGCAGTCTTCTTCAGCCAATATTTTGTTCTGTTCGGTAGTCTCGCCCCTTTCGCAGGCCTCCAGAGCGGCATAATGGCTCATGATATCTGACGAGGTCCAAATGAGGGTTTTTCCCTCGTTTTCACAGCGGCCCGCGTTATGCCTCAGCGGTTCGCTGGGGAGTGTGAGGCTCCAATAGACGCTGCCGTCTAAATTCAGGCAATTGATTAAATCTTCTAAATTTTTGCGGTAGTTATTGTCTTCGCGCGCCTGGCGCATGGGCAAACAGGAGAGGTGGTAGGTGTCGTAAAAGAGGTTGGAATCTTTGACGACGCTGGGAGAGAGGATCCCGGGCAAGCGCAGGTCTTCCAGACGGGTGGGAGCGAAGGAAAAACTATAGCCGCTCAGATCGCGTTCCCGAATCTCTTCAATGCGGCAGGAGGGATATTCGTCGGCGATTTTCTCGCGGGCAGCTTCGGCATAGGGGCCGAGCAGTTTAATATCGGCAGTGGCCTGGCCGTTTTCATCTACTGATATATTATAGCTGCTTTTCATGCAGGCGCTGGTGCCGAGCAGCAGGACCAGCATGGCCAGCAAGAGCGGCATTTTGTAAAACATTTTTTTCATGGTGCTGCCTCCGGGCGTTAATGTTCGCAGAACAAAAATGCGCACAGCTGCTGAATATGCGCTGATAGCCTTGAAGTGCCGCGTTATTTATTACTAAGCGGCGGCGTTATTATATACCTAAACGGGCGTTGAAGGGAACAGCTTTGTTTTAACAGCCTTAGAAAATCTTATGCTTTTGCTCAAAAATTCTTTTTTCAATATCTCGGCATCTGGCAAGGTTTCTCGAGAACTTGCTTAGAAAGAGAGCGATATAATTGGCAAGGAAATATTATTCGGCTGATATTATTCGACTGAGAGGAAGCAAACCATGAAACGCATTGCTACTTTCTGCTGTGCTCTGGGCCTGATGTGTACGGGGTTGGCTCAAGCCCACTGGATGCCCAAAGAGGAAATGAAGGTCGGCGGTATTGGTGCCGGCAGCACCTTAGCTGAAGTGGAAAAGACCTTTGGCAAGCCTCAAAAGATTAAGCGCCTCGATGAAGGCTGGATCCGCGTAGTAATCTATGAGTATTCTCCCGATTTTCAGGTAACTGCCCGCGTCCCCAGCGAGGAGAAATGCTCGGAAAAGAATATGCCCGTGGTCGGGTTCCGGCTGAGAAATAATTCTCTGGCGACTCCCAGCGGAATTACCGTAGGTATGCCTTATTCCGTCGTCGAGGGCAAATTTGGGGCGGTGGAAAGATCGACTGACGAACCCCGCGCCTCTTATTCCTATCAGGCTAAAAACTCCGCTGTGGAGATGACCTTTTACGTCGATGACCATAATGTTATAACCGAAATATACGAAGGCAGCGAGCTTTAATAATATGAAAATGAATAAAACCTTTGGTTTGGCCGCGGCAGTGATCAGCTTATGGCTAGGAGGTCTTTCCGCGCCCGTCCAGGCCGACCCCGAACCTAATTCACCGCCAGCGGCGAGTGCAGATGCAATCGCTCCCTGCGCTGACTGCGCTTCTCTGCTATTGGCGCAGAATGGCTCAGGCTCTAATTCCCGTTCTAGAAAGGCAGGCAAACCCATGAAAAAACAGACGGCGGGCCGCGAGCGGCTGGGCGATCTCGCCCCCAAATTCGCCGAACTCAATGACGATGTGCTCTTTGGAGAAGTTTGGTCCCGCGAGGAGCAGCTTTCGCCCCGTGATCGCAGCCTGATCACTATCGCCGCTTTATTTTCTGCGGGGCTGTATCCGCAGCTGAAATCGCATTTACAGATCGGCAAAGCGCACGGCATCAGCAAGTCCGAAGCTGTGGAAGCTGTTACTCAGCTGGCTTTCTACTGCGGCTGGCCCAAAGCCTGGAGCACTTTCCCGCTCATCCGCGAAGTCTATGGCGACGAGGGCAACGGCAATGTCAGCGCTCCCGAATATTTGTCCGCTTTCCCCATCGGGCAGAAGAACGACGCTTACGCGCAGTACTTTATCGGTCAGAGCTACCTGGCCCCTCTCACCACGGAACAGGTTCCCGTTTTCAACGTCACCTTTGAGCCGGGCTGCCGCAATAACTGGCACATCCACCACGCCAAGAGCGGGGGCGGGCAGATGCTGATCTGCGTCAGCGGGCGCGGCTGGTATCAGGAATGGGGCAAAGAGCCACAGGAACTGCATCCCGGCGATGTTGTCAACATTCCCGCTGGCGTAAAACACTGGCATGGGGCAGCCAAGGATTCCTGGTTCCAGCACTTGGCGCTGGAAGTTCCCGGAGTGGAAGGCAAGAATGAATGGTGCGAGCCGGTAGATGATGCTGCTTATAGCAAATTGCCCTAAAGTTTTTAGGGATACAAAAAAGGGTTAGAGCTAATAAAAGTGGGCTGCAGGTGCGGCCCACTTTTATTAGTTTATTTATTATTTAATCGTTTACCAGCAGTTCCACATCTTGCAGACTAGTTTGCTATAGGAGGGGAGCAGGGTCTTCAGGTAGGTCTCATCGTAGGCCAGCGAAGCGCCTTTGCAGTTGGCCTCGATTTTGCCCTTTTCAGCGCGGATAGCGCCGGTGACGGTGAGGGAGAACTTGTCGCCCAAGTCGGCTTTGAAGTTGTTGCGGGCGTAGATGACGCCTTTGAATATCTGGTCGCCGTAGCAGACACTGCCATGGATGTCGGCGATCTTTTGCACTTCTTCGGGAAGTTCAGGTTGTTGAATATTTACAGCACTTGACGGTATATGAAAAGATGTGACTATTCGTCTTGGGCAATAATTGTGATCTTCCATGACTAAGTTTTTATTTTCATCAATTTCAAAATAAAATGTTTTTGTGGAATGACTGTTTTCATCATACACCCATAGCCACGAAGAATAAACGCGTTTAACACTGGTGCATCGCCAATCGGTGTAGACGTCAGCAGAGCAAATAGAACCAGCTGAGACATTAGCTCCTAAACCAGAGAAGTAGGTCTCAATATCTTCGGCTTTTGGGGTACGACATCCATTATTTTGCCAACTTTTATGAAGATAATCGAAAAAATCATCGCCGGGAGTTATGTCCATAGACCCATCTTCATTAATTGCAGGATTGGAACCGGTAGGATTTTGCGTAATATCCTGATCCATGCCATAACCCTTGGGTGGCGTCACTACCGCGCCTTCCAGGGATTTAAGGGTCACATTCTTGCCATAAATAGCCACGCCGCAGTTGCCGCTCTCCAAGACGCTGCCCCCCATAAAGGTGACGTCGCCCGCTTCGGTGACGATAGCTCCGCTGCCGAAGAGCGAAGAGGCGATGAAAATATCCCCGTTGGCGGTGAACACACCGTTTTCGCTGTTAGCTTCTTCCGTTTCTCCGCTGGATTCGCTCCCTGGCGCAGGCGCTGTCTCTGAAGCTTTTTTGTAAGAGGTCACCAAAACCTTGGGGCAGACGCTGGTCACCGTAGCGGTATCGCTGCCGATGGTGAAGTTGCCGTTGCAGAACAGCTCTCCGGCTAACGAAAGGGTAGGCTCGGTTATATCGCCGCTCTCGGGATCGGTGACGAACTGGACCTTGTCGCTAGGACCGATGGAGATTTTACTGACGGTCTTGCCATCGATCTCTACCCCGGGATCGCTGTTTTCCACCTTACCGGTGACGGCGATCTGGAAGCTGGCGCTGTTCTTGGGCACGGGGCGGCCTTTATCGTCCAGTTCGTAACCGTCTTTATAATAGCGCAGCTGGTAAGTAGGTTTGGCGGTCGTGCTGTTGGGGGCCGGATGCCACTGATAGAAGCCTGGGGTTACGTTGTTGAGGTCGCCTTTGTTGTCCGCCTGGGCTACGTTTTTCCAGTCGATGTCCTCGACTTTGCTGCTGGCTACTTCCACAGCGGTGTTGGGGAACTGATACTTTTGAGGTTTACCCTCGGAATCCAAAAAGGTGTACCAGTCTTCGTCTTTGTTAAAGGCGGTGGCGATGTCCTTGGGGCGGATCAGTTTGCCGTTGTAGGTGTTGAGCTTGCCGCCGTTAACGCTGATGCTGGAATTGTTGCTGCGCAGGCTGCCGGGGGAGGGAACCGTGCTCAGATCACCCTGTTTGCTGGCATCGGATGAATAGGTCTGCATGTTGGTGCTGACGAAGAGCTTATTTTTGACGTCGAAGCTGATGCTGTCTTGGGCAAACGCGGCGTCTCCATCTACGACCGGCGCTATATCGGAATATATGGCTTCGACATAGCGGTGCACCACGTTAGCTCCGCCGTTGGCGGCAGCGTTGATGTCGGCAGGGGTCTTGCAGTCGCGCAGGCCTTTGCCGGCTAGTCCCTCGACGACGAGACTCAGGCGCTGGGCGGGCAGGTGAAAGGCAAATTCGCGGTTTTCATCGTTGACTTCCTGGCCGATCTCCAAATTGCGGGTCGTAGGGGCTACGCCGATGCCGTCAGAATTGGCGCGATAGACCAAAGTGGCCGATTTGCTGATCAGGTTGTTGACACTGACGTAGGGCGACTTAATGCGATATTCTTGTTTGGGCAGCAGATCGTTGGTGTCTTTTTGCCCGAAGTGGCTGCGCTCGACTTTATCATAAGTGGCGCTGCTGTTGTCTTCGTAGCTGAATTTGATGCGGAAGCCGGAAATGTGCCCGGCGCTGTCGGCGATTAAACCCACCACGTTGCCGTTGCTTTCGGCGGTCATGAGGCCATTGCTAAAGGAACCGTAGATTTTTTCTTCGCTTTCGCTGTCGTTCCAGTATTTGCAGTTGCTGTCGCCGCGCCATCCGGAATGGTGCTGCAGTCGGGTTACGGCGTAATCGACGCCGGACTGGGCCGCCTGCAAAGCCGCTTCCCGATCATAAAAACTCGAGGTGCTGTTCAGACCATAACCTGTAGTCTGCATGAGCACGTGGATCATCATGAAGGTCAGACAGATGGCCATCATGGTCATGATTAAAACCGTACCGCGTTTTTTCGTGAACATCTCCCTCTTACGCCGCCCTTTCGTATGCTGGACTATCAAATACTAATAATTAATTTCTACTATTCTGATGATAAGTATAATTCATTCTGAAAAAATAATAAAGGCTTGCGGCGGATGTTTTGGCTTTATTTAGCCATATTCGTGAAATTTTTATTAACTAATTGTGCCGGGTGCGCTTCTTATTGTATTATGCTAAATTGTTTATTTATTCTAATGTCATTTAGTTAGTGTTTCGCGAACAAGTTATCATTCGCACCGTCTTCCGTCGCCCTGGCGCTGCGGCAGTTCTGCTAAGCGTAGCATCTGAGCGTAGCGAAGCAGCGTAGCGGGCAGAAACTGACGCAAAAAAGCCAGGTGGCTGAGGCCTAAGGAAGCGGTGATGCGCTTCATTTGGGTGTATATGTTAAACTTTGCCTAACTCAATAATATTGCCGCTAGATAATGTATTATCATTTAGTTAGCGATCAGCTAAACTGCGAACTGTCTGATTCCCCCCTAAAGGATGGAGGGTGAGACGTCGCGGCTGCGACAGAGGGGGGCTAAGCTGTGCTTTTATCCTAATAGCGCGGCAATGCTAAAGGAATACTGTGCTAAAAGTTTAAATTGAATTAATTCTACATTCAACGCTGTTGCTTTTTAGTAGGGCGTGGCCGTTCTGGAACGAGATTCTTGAGCCTGAACGATATGACAATATTAAAATAGTGGAGTGCATGATGGCTGAAACTACGGGATATATTTACATTTTGACCAACCCTGCTTTTCCCGCTTTTGTGAAAATCGGTTATGCCGAAGACGTGGAAGTTCGGGTGAAAGCGCTCAACAGGAGCGAATGTATTCCCTACGCTTTCCGCGTTTACGCCACTTATGCTGTGCCATTTAAGCTCACCGACAAGCGTCTGTTTGAAATTATCGATAAGCTGAACCCCGAGCTGAGAAATGTGCAGAATTACAACGGGCGCACCCGCGAGCGCGAATTTTTTGATATGTCTCCTGAAGACGCTTATTCAATTTTAGAGGCCATCGCCGAAATACATGGTACTGCAAGCAATCTGCAGAAACGGGCCATGACCCATGACGAACAGCTTGATGAAGAGTCGGCATACAAGGTGGAGAAAGACTATGACAAAAAACGCGCTGAGAATTTTAGTTTTTCCTCTTGTGGCATTCCTATTGGGGACAAAATAGAGTGGTATCAGGATATCGATATGACCTTTAGGGTAGTCGATGACACTCATGTCGAATACGAAGGCGATAGAATGACTTTGCCTAACCTAGCAAAGCGAATCCTGTGCAAAACCGGTTCGCTGCGCGGGCCTTTGTACTTTACCTATCACGGTATTCCTTTGCTGGATATTAGAAAGAAATAGCTATCGCACCTCACCAATCCTTGGGGTGAAAGTAAATAATTAGCGAGTTAGCTAATTTATAACTGAATGGCGTTGCTGGTTTAGCATTTATAATTATAAATAGCCATAATAGTTATCAATAAAAGAAGCGCCTGTGAAAAATGAATGTTCATTCTTCGCAGGCACTTCTTTTATCGTTTATCGTCTCAGCAAGGTGTGGTTAATTCACGGTAACCAGTTCATACTCGCGCGTTCCCAGGCCCAGTTTTTCTGCATGTTCTAAGCCGATCTCCCAGTTGGCGTTGGGATGGGCCATGAGGAAAATGTCGTGCTGGCCATCCTCATGAGCGTGTTTTCCTATATATCCGTTAGGAGTGATGGGCTGCTTATTGGCAGCATCTGCGCAGGCTTGATCTATGGCCACTGGATCGAAACTGGCGAACATGCCTACGTCGGGGATCATGGGCACATCGTTGCCGGGATCGCAGTCACAGAAGGGCGAAACATCGATAAGAAAACTGATGTGGAAATTAGGTTTGTCTTGCAGAATAGCTTTGGTATATTCAGCGACCTTTTGATTCATGATAGCGTTGGCTTCATCCCAGCGGCACTGGATAGCTCCTTTGGGACAGAAAGCAAAACAGTGCCCGCAGCCTAAACATTTGTTCTCATCGATAACCGCTTTGTGGTCGATTATCTTAACGCCGCTGTTGTTGCAGTTCTTGACGCACATTCCGCAGCCGACGCAAGCTTCGTGGTCAATTAAAGGAGTGCTGGAACTGTGCATCTCCATTTTGCCCCTTTTCGAGCCGCCGCCCATGCCGATGTTTTTCAGAGTTCCGCCGTAGCCGGCTACCATGTGGCCTTTGCAGTGGGTGAGCGAGATGATAATGTCCGCTTCTGCCAGAGCCGCGCCTATTTTGGCTTCTTTCACGAAAACGCCGCCCTCGACGGGAATGCAGCGCTCATCCGTGCCGCGCAGGCCGTCGGCAATTATGGTGTGCACGCCTGTCGCCAAAGGGTTGTAGCCGTTCATATAGGCGGCGTCTAAATGGTTGAGGGCATGGTTACGGTAACCGACGTACAGCGTGTTGCAGTCGGTCAGGAAGGGCATGCCTCCGCGTTTTTTGATGTGATCGCAGAGAATGCGGGCGTATTGCTGGCGCAGAAATGCCATATTGCCCCATTCGCCAAAGTGTAATTTTATGGCAACAAATTTATCCTGAAAATCGATAGTGTCGATGCCTGCTTTGACGATTAACCGTTCCAGCTTGCGCAGCAGGGTGTCTCCCATTTTGCAGTGCATGTCGGAAAAATAAACTTTTGAACTCATGGCGTCGCTCCGTGTGCTCGTGTTGAGAGATTTGCGATAGAATAATTATAGTTCGCTGATTATGCTGTAAACCTTTATTTGTGCGGAAAAGTAAGCGTCAAACGTAGTTTTGGCGTTTAATATGTAACTGTTACGCGGACAATTAGATGGAACGCGTACCTGTTAGGCAATGGCTGTTCAGCCAGGAGACGGTCTGTCTTTATTTTAGTAAATCTTTTTAACCTGAACTTAATAATCTGCTGCGGCTTTTATTAGCCGCTGCCAGGTGTAACCTGTGCTATATTCTTAGACGCAAAAGCCCCAAAAATCAAGCATATTCTCTATATCATCAGCTTATGGAGGCGAGTCTATTTGCTTATTCCTCCCGAAAAAACGCGACAATAAGATTTATAAATGTTAAATGCCAAATAAGTGTTTAATAATTTGTTAATTTTTCGCAAGGAATTGTTTCCAAGAGAATCTAAATATGACAGCGAGGCCGGCGGTGATAGCTGTTCAGCTAGACCGGACACCTCAATTCCACGATACGCATCAATTTGTCAGGAGCTTAAATTTACTTCAAGCAGACCTGGGAGGCTGATGTGGAAGGAGGGCTTATGAATAAACGTTTGTTGAGCTTCACGATTTTCTTCGTCGTTATGGCTTTAGCGGTAGCTATGTGCGGCTGCGGCAGTTCTGGCGGCGATGACCGCGTTTCTAGTTCCAGCAGCAGCTCTGACTCCGAGACCGGCAATAATGGCGATTCAGGGGATAATGACGGCAATAATAATGGCGGCGAAAACGAGGACAGTAGCGGCGGCGATAACGGAGGCAATGGCGGTGATAGTGGAGGAACTGCTCAGCCCGACACTACTGGTGGCGGCGGAACTGCGGTGGATTTAAGCAAGGCCCGCTATTTAGTTCTGAAAGCCGACGGCAGTGCTACTTTAGACGGTGAAGCGGTAGTTTCTTACGACGATTATATCTGGCACGCCGATCCTGGCAGCGTACATGCGGTTGGCGACACTGTGGATGGCGAGGTAGTCACTGCGGTAGTCAAAAATTCCCCAGCGGAATATTACACTGGTACTGTCCCTTCAGGGAAAGATGCAGTTTACATCGCCCGCGATGTGATTTACCTTCCTGACACTTTGAGTTTTACCGGCACTGCGAGAAATGATGAAGAAACTGAGCAGGCCTGCTACTATGACGACGAGGTTATCGCCGATTATATAGCCTCTATTTTAGAAGATGATAGTTACAGCGTGACTAAAGCTTCGAATTTTATCTTCGCTACGCTTCCCAGCGCTCAGGCAAAATCTACCATGCTGCATTCGGCAGCTGACGCTAAAAAGAATTTCGTGCTGCATATCGATGAGCCAGGAACTTATGTGATCAGCGGTACCTGGAAAGGGCAAATCTGGATCGATGGCAATGCCGATGATACCGACGCTAATAATCAGGTTAAAGTGGTGCTCAACGGCGTGGATGTCACCTGTACGGTAGCTCCGGCGCTGGTGTTCCACGATGTTTATGAATGCGGTCCTGACAATAACACTTCGTATGATGTGGATATATCTAATGCTGGCGCTCAAGTTTATGTCGCCGACGATACTACTAATAACTTTACCGGCGCTAACGTGTACCGTATGCTGAGAGTAAAGCCCAAATACGATAACACCGATGATGAACCCACTACGGTTATCGATGGTTCTGATGTGTCTCAGCAGAAAAAGCGCTGGAAAATGGACGGCGCGTTCTACTCCTTCGTGTCTATGCTCATCGACGGTACGACTGTTGATGGCAGCGATCCCGTGGGCAATGGCGTACTGAATATCACTTCTTCAACTTACGAGGGGATGGGGGCTGAGCTGCACCTAATGATCAATGGCGGTGTGGTCAATGTTAACTCTCTCGATGATGGCATCAATGTGAATGAAGACGGTTACTCTGTATTTACACTGAACAACGGCAGCCTGAATGTGACTTCTGCCGGCGGTGATGGCATCGACTCTAATGGCTGGATTGTGGTCAACAACGGTTCTGGTTACGTCCAGTCCGGCGGTGGGGCCGATCACGGTTTAGATGCTGATAATGGCGTGTATATCTTGGGAGGTTCGCTCAGCGCTGACTCGGCGGAAAATTTGCAGGTCAATGAAGGCAGCGGCACTATTGGCAGCACTGCGCAAGGCCCCGGCGGCGATATGCCCGGTGGTGAGG
>JAUNIO010000013.1 GCA_030535355.1 bacterium
CGATCAGCTAACCTGCGAAACTATCTGACTCCCCCTAAAGGATGGGAGGGGGAGACGTCGCGGATGCGACAGAGGGGGTGCCCAAGACTGTTGGGGAATCGAGGTTTAGCTTGTGTTATGCTCTAGCTTATACGCAGGCATGAACGTGGCGATAATTGTATATGAGTCAACATTTCCAATGTCATTGAGCCTTAAGTTAACGACATTGAGTCTTACCTAAATGACATTGAATAACTGATTATGGAGGTTTTGTATGGACGGTATTAGTGGTGTCAGTGCAATGGGTGGCGGCGGCTATAAGATGGCCGACAACAGTTCTGTGCTGCGCGAGATGAACAAATGCATCGATAAGTGGGACCTGAAGAGTTTAGGCTGGCGCGGTTTCGGCCAACTCGACTGGGTAACCGACATTACCAATAAATATCCCGAGTGCGAGCATATCGCTCACACCTGCTCTGGCCATACTCCTGGATACCTCGATCAGGTCCAGGATTTAATGGACAGCGCTTCTTCTAAAGAAGACAAAAAAGGCATTCATAATTATTTCATGGGCAAACTCGGTCTGGAAGAACTGTCCTGCCGCAATAGCGGTGCTGCTGGCGGTCTGTGTGACAAGAAAGTGGCTTTCTTGGAGATCTGCCGCATGACGACCGCAATGGTCAAGGGGTAATTGCATGAATTTAGAGCGCTGCAGCGGAGTTCTTCTCCATCCCACTTCACTGCCTGGAAGATATGGTATCGGCAGTTTTGATCGCGAAGCTTATGAATGGATTGAATTTTTAATCAAAACAGAGCAGACTGTGTGGCAGGTTTTGCCTCTCGGGCCTACCAGTTTTGGCGACAGTCCTTATCAGAGCTTCAGTACCCATGCGGGCAATCCTTATTTAATCGGCTTACAGCGGCTGGCTTCCGAAGGCCTGCTCGATCCTCAGGAACTCAATGACGCTCCTCCTGAGGTAACTTCTGATCCGGGGAGAGTCGATTATGGAGTTATTTACAATTGGAAATTAGGTTTGCTGCGCCGGGCGGCTGCAAATTTACATTTGCCCAATAATGCTGGCAAACTAAAAGAATTCCAAAAATTCTGCGCTAAAGAAGCTAAATGGCTCGATGATTATGCGCTGTTTATGGCTTTAAAGGATTTTCACCAGGGCTGTCCTTGGAATGAATGGGAAGCTAAACTCCGCGATCGCGAACCTCAGGCTTTGGAGAAAGCCCGTCAAGATTTGGCTTCTGCCGTTGAAGCTTATTGTTTCATACAGTGGGTATTTACGACGCAGTGGAATGAGCTGCGCGCTTATGCTAATGCCAATGGCATCAAAATTTTAGGCGATATACCTATTTTTGTGGCCATGGATTCAGCAGATGCTTGGGCAAATCCTGAGCTGTTTTACTTCGACATGAACACCAAGCAGCCGACTTGCGTAGCTGGCGTTCCGCCGGATTACTTCGCCGTGGACGGCCAATTATGGGGCAATCCGCTTTATAATTGGAAAGCAATGAAATCCAAGCGCTATGCTTGGTGGATCGCCCGCATCGAATCTGCTTTATCGCGTTACGATATGGTGCGCATTGACCATTTCCGCGGCTTTGACGAGTATTGGGAAATACCGGCTTCAGCGCCTACAGCCCGTGAAGGAAAATGGGTTAAAGGGCCGGGTGCCGATTTCTTTAGAGCGCTGCAAAAACGTTTTGGCAAAGACTTGCCCATTGTGGCTGAGGATTTGGGAGATATTTCTGACAGCGTCTATGAACTGCGCGATGCTTTCCATTTACCGGGTATGAAGGTGCTGCAGTTCGCGTTTGGTGCGGGTTGCTGGGGCGGGCATCAGTTTTTGCCTCACAATTATCCCGAGTACTGCGTAGCTTATACGGGTACGCACGATAACGATACCGCCAGAGGCTGGTACGAGCAGAGCAGCAGCAACGAAGAGCGCGATCATTTCCGCCGCTATTTCGCTACTGACGGCTGGGATATGGCTTGGACGATGATTCGCGGCATCTTCGCTTCTCACGCGCGGGTGGCCATCGTTCCCGTGCAGGATATTCTCGACCTGGGCAGCCAGGCCCGCATGAATAAACCCGGCGAAGCCCGTGACAATTGGACTTGGCGCATTTTCCCCGGCCAGCTCAATGAGTTTACCGCCAACCGTTTGCGGGAGATGACTTTGCTGTACGGGCGTGAGCGCAATAAACGCGGCAATCCCAATCAGAGCAAAAAAGATAAATAACAGTTATCTTAAACACCCCTAAGTAGCTGAATATGGGTCTCTAAACAGTTAATATCATTTAGTTAGCGATCAGCTAACCTGCGAAAGTATCTGACTCCCCCTAAAGGATGGGAGGGGGATAAATCGCGAATGCGACAGAGGGGTGCCCAAGACTGTTGGGGAATCGAGGTTTAGCTTATGTTATAGGCTAGCTTGTACCCGGGCATAAGCGTGGCGATAGTTGTATATGAGTAAACATTTCCAATGTCATTGAGCCTTAACTAAATGACATTGGCTAAACAGTGAAGCCTCTTTGACTTGTATTTAGTCTCAGAGGCTTCACTGTTTACTGCGATAAAATAATTTAGGCTTTGAGCAGCTCCCGGCGCAGCAGTTCCTCGGCCAAGGCTTGGGCGTTGGTAAATACGTACCCTTGCATCCCTACGTTTTCTGCAGCGATCACGTTGTTCTCTATATCATCTATAAAGAGACATTCGCTGGGCTTGACTTGGGCTTTTTCCGCCGCTAGGCGGAATATCTGTTCGTCGGGCTTGCGAATACCCACTTCGCAGGATACCAGACAGGGTGCAAAGGGCGCGTAAATGCCGCGCTCGCGCAGCAAATCGGCGTGTTCAGCTATGGCATTGGAGAGAATACCAACGCGAATCCCCGACTGTGACATGATATAGCATAATTTGACTACATCTTCGTTAATGGAAAGGGTGGATTCCATTAAATTGCGCCATAGATCGTGAAACTCTACGTCATCGGCTAGAGTGCCTTCACCGTTGCGCCAAAGACTTTCCCCAATTTGCCGCCAAAAAGTCCGGGAATTTATGTTGCCGCATTCTAAAGACGGAACGCGCAGATTCATCTCTCGCATCAGCGATTCTGGAGTAGTGCGAAATATTGCGCAGCAGATTGGTATGTATCGCTCTAAGTCGCAGTTGATGAGAACTCCACCCACGTCAAAATATACGACTTTAATCTTTTTGCGTCCCCAAAACGCCATGGCTGTTACTCTTTTCTAGTCAGGGTATCTAATAACTAGATATATGATCACATCACTTGCCGTATAAGTCAACAACATTTAAGTTAAAATTCCCACCGCCCCTGGAACCAGGGAAGAATATGGCCTTTTTCATCTGCAGCTACACGCAGCATCAGGTTGCGTTTGGCGCGCCATTCTATTCCGTACATGTTGTTTTGATAATTGTAGCGCGGGTCATACGAGCTGGTAAGTGTGAAGAGAACTTTTTCATCGGGGTCGATAGCTTTGGCTATTTTCATAGTGTAGCTATTGTCGGAGTTTACATCGACCGAGAAATCGGAGAGGAAAAGCAATTTGCTGATACTGCTGGTAATAGGAGAAGCCAGCATACGCGAGAGCATAGTTGTTCCCGAATACCCATTTCCGGACCACGTCTTGCTGGCGTATTGCTGCTGCCCTACGGTGGGGACTTGGTTATTCATAGTGCTGCTGTTCCCGCTGCTGCCGGATAGAGAACCCAAAGCCAAAAGCTGTTTGATTTCGTTTTCTTCTAGCTGCGGATAAGAGCTGAAACGCAGGTTGATGTTGGGATAAGTACCGTCGACATAAGTGCTGATCTGATAGCCCTGAACTTCCGATTCTGCCATAACGTCTTCTAAAACTGGGTTATTGCTGCTTTCAAAGGTCAGCTGACCGCTGCGCAATTTGAATTTGACGTCGTAAAAAGGTACAGATAGAGTGCCGCGGGACACATCTACCGATCCAGCCAGCTGAGGGGCGTTCGTAATTTCATTGGGCATCACGTACAGCGTCCCTGAAGTGCGGATGCGCGAATTGTAGGCGTTAATCCACACATTGTCGCTCATATTGATTAGCAGCTGATAATACAGGGGCACTGATTTCCAATTGAAGCCTTTGCCGTCCCCGCTGGCTTCTCCGCTGGCATCACTGAGGGAGACTCCGACTTCACCGGTTTGGACGTTGAGATCGCCCGATAGGATCATAACCATTTGACTTTCACTGGAATCGGGCAGGCGGCGCTGGTTGGCATCTATCTGAGCGTTCACATCGACGATGCCTTCGAAGAGATCGCCCCAGCGCAGGGGCAGGTCTTTGCCGCTAATATCTATTTTTACTTCTACAGGCGTAAAGCCCATCAGATCGGCGCGTCCGCTGGCTATGAGCTTTTTGCCGCCGATTTTGGCTTCGCATTTTTCTAAACTGAGCCTACTTATGTCTGGAAGCCGCAAAGGCCTGCCGGGGGTGGCGCTGCGCCGCTGAATTAAACGGGGATTATTCTTAAGGCGGGCGTTAAGGCGGGTCTGAATCGTCTTCATGCGCTCTTGGAATTCGGTCTGCAGCTGGTCGGCCGGAACTTTATCAAAATTGGCCGCAACATTGATATCGGTAATGTCCCCAGCTTTTTCGTGGGTAATCCCTCCTTTGTCTATACTCAGATAACCGCTGACGTTGGGAGATAAAGGAGCGCCGGTAATATGGACATCGCTTTTTAAAATACCTTCAGTTTTTGTTACTTCAGGGATGAACTCAGAAACGGTATTCAGCTGTTTATCGGTGAGGTTTAAAGTCAGGTCGAGATCACCGTTTTCCTGATATGTAACCCCTTCCCATACCGGGATGAGTCTGCCCTCGTAACTGAGCGGCTGGCGTTTTATTTTTAATGGTATCTGACCCCAAACGTTGGCGTTCCAATCTTGACTCTTTTTGCGCCCTAAGTACATGCGCAGACCTTCATCGAGGCTTTCGCCTAAGTCAATTTGGTAAAAATCGTCTTGCAGACGGCCTTGGGCTGTGCCTTCGATAGAGGTATAGTTAAGCTTGCCAATTTGGCCGTCGCGCACTTGGAAGGCCAGATCGAAGTCGGGCGAGGTGATCGGCCCGTAGGCTTCCAAGTCTATCGAATCGATATGGCCGAAATTAGCTGCGTTGGTCAGGTAAGAAGCTAAGCCTAGCACCGGCATATTGCTGACTTTAAGGCGGGCAAAGCTGTTCTTTTCCTGCTCCATGCTGTCGCTGCCTTTGGCTAGCACGATCTCGGCTTCGCCGGTGACTTCTCCTTCACGGTCAGCTGCTGTATTGCTGTCTGCTGATTTGCCGTTTTTAGTTTCTGGCAGAGTGTCTTCAGCGTACAGAGAATGTGGCTTAATGTGGAAGAGCGGCACGATGAGTTTGCCCAAATCATCCTGGCGGGTAAAGTGCATCTCTAACTTATCGTCGAGTTCTAGGCCTATCCATTCGCCTTCGGTATAGCCTTCTTTGTAATGCCCGAAGTTTAACTGATTGAGGGTTAGCAGATAGTCTAAGCTGCTGTTGGGTACGCTGAGCTGGCTGTCGCGGAACCACTGGCCTTGTAAGCGCAAGTCGCCGGAGACGGAGAAGAAGCTATTCTCCGGGAGCTTACCCAGGACCGAGCGCATCATATCGTTGGTAAAATTATCAATGCTGATGGTGAAAGGATTGGCGTCTGCGCCGAAATCTGGGCCTGTAGGCCCCATAAACCAATTCTGTAAGCCGGAGCTGAAATCCAAACCAAAACCAATGCGTCCCGATGCTTTCAAAGTTGTTAGCGGTGAGTTTTCAGACTCAGCTGGCTGCTCTGGTGACTGTGAAGATGCAGTTTCTCTATTTTCTCTGCCGTTACTGCTGTTCGGCGCCGAGGCCTCGTTTTTCTCATCTTCTGCCGTTTTAGAAGCGGCGGTCCCTGCTTTTGGGCTGTTGGCAGAGCGAGAGCCGAAATTGCTGGCATCTATGCTACTGGTATAGGCCTCTAGGCATAGGGCGTCTTCAGGTATGATTAAACTAAAATTATCAGGGTCTTTTTCTAAGATGAGGCCCAGAGAGCTGTCGGTATAGAGTTCTCCATCTTCTGTTCTTTCGATGCGCCCCAACTGGAAGCGGGAGAAAGTTACTGGCCGGGAAAGGCTCTCGATAAACTCTTGCCTAAGCTGCTGCCGTTCTTTTTCCTGGCGCAAGGCGAGTTCTTCGGGAGTTAGCTCTTGGGCATCTTCTTCATCTTTGCGGAAAACTTTATCAGCTAAAGTTTTTTTGCTTTCGGTTTCATCAGTTGTTTTCTTATCGAAAGCAAACAGTTCTGTGCGATTAAAAGCAGGCCGCAGGGTTACGTCTTTGCCTTCAAAGCCTAGATAAACGGTAGGCTGGGAAAAATTGGAATTAGGCGAGCAGAGGTGCAAGGCTAAATCTCCCCGCCCCCGCAGACGGGACAGACTGCTGTGGAAACTGGAAAGATAATGCAGAGGTATATCTTCAGTCCATACGTCGGCTTCCCAGCTACCTTGAGCGCTGCGCTTGCCTTTGCCGCGCAGAGCCTGCATTCCAGTATCGAAGAGAATCTGGTCTAAATTCAATTCAGCCCCGTGCTGAGATACGGTAGCACTGAATTCTTTAATGGGCACGCTCCAATCTTTGAAATTGAGAGCTCCGCTTTCCATTGCTATAGCGCCGCTCAATTCTAACGATTCCATCAGGGGCTCTTTAGTGTTTAGGGAAATGGCTAGATTATCGCTGTGCCACAGTCCAGTCCACAGATGTTCGTCGACATTTATGTTTGAAGGAGCGAAAGCCATAGCTGAATCTAGGTCCCAGCCATCGACGGTCATAGCCAAAGATACTTCAGGACCATCTATGAGGCCGTTCAAGTAAAGCCAGCCTTGGCGAAAATTGTTGGGCCAGTCGTAATTCTGCAGCTGGCTGCCGAAAGGCAGAGCCGGATCAAAGGGCCGTCGGGAGAGCACTACAGGATCGATGTGAATGGTTCCCAGAAGGGAATCTTTGCCGGGTTCGGCCCAAAGGCTGCCAACACCGCTAAAGGCATCGAAATCCCCGTTGCGTTTCATAAGCAGCCACGGAATGTCAAAATTTGTGCCCTGGGCTATCTGCAAATGATGCGCATCGCCTTTAAGGCGTCCTTGCGCGGAGGCAAATCCCGCTGCTAAGTTGATTTTTTTAGCGGTATCGTGTAGCTGAGGAAGAGCCGTTTGACGGGTCAGCCATCTTAAATCAACTCCTAAGGCGCTAAAGCTGGCATCGTAATCTCTTTTTTTAACATCATACCAGCCGTCAACGATGAGCATGCCTTTGCGAGGCATAATGCTCGTGCGGTTGCGCTCTACAAAATGAAGGTTGCTGGCAAATTCTGGGCCAAGCCAGGTATTGGCCTGCCCCGCAATGGAGCGTCTCACTCCCAAGCGCGAGGCCAGATGCGGGCGCTCATATTCCCAATTAAATATATTCTCGTGAAGTTCTAGGCGTCCCTGATGGAAACGCCCTCTGCCCAGTCCCTGAACGGTATCGTTAGTTAGGCCAGCTAAGGGAAAATGATCTAGGTTGGCGCAGTAAGCTAAGCCCAGATCGGAGATGGGGCCGCCTGCCGCCATTTGCCCGGTTAAGCCGCCGTCTAAGTATATTTCGGGAGTTATTTTTATGTGTTCCAGTGGTACGCGATCTGTCCAGGCTAGAGCTCCCAGTTCGCGGTTGACGTACATAGCTTTAGCCGCCATGGAGAAGGGGTCACTCTGGCCCGGCAAAGCATCAGCATAAGCTCTGGCCCAGTTGCCCCCGCTTTCGCCTTCGGCAAACCAATTGACGCCGATGTCGCTGGGACTAGAAATTTTCAGGGGTACTTTAGCCTTAACTACGGAAAGCAGCTGATCGAGGCGGACCCCTTCGCCAAGCAAAGAAACGCTGCCATTGCCGGAGTAAGCTAAATTGTGACCGTTAGTCTTAAAGCCTACCCAGCCGCTTAAGCTCAAATCTCCCGAAGCCCCATGCCCACTTAGGCAGGGGAAGAACAGGTTCATATCCTCAAAACCTAGACAGCCGTTAAAGCCGCTGAAAAGGACGTTATTGAGCTGGACATCGGAGTTGCGGCTGAAGCCGCAGAACGAAAGGCTGCTGAGGTCTTTTATGGATCCATCCAACTGAAATAGGCCCCCGATGCGGCCGCTGACACTGCCAAAACCTTTGATGTTAAAAGTGGGCAGGACCAAAGAGTCCGCATCTACGGCTGCAAATATTTCAGCGCTGCCGAGGTCGTAGAAAGCGCAAGGCATGCTAGCCTGGCCAAATCCGGTGTCGGCCTGCCCAGAGCTTAGAATAATGCCCTCTTTGGTGCAGAGGAAGCGTCCGGAGACGCTGTCCAGCTGAGAGGCCGCCCCGCTGAAATCCGAAATGCGCGAGCTGCCTCCGTAGATCAAAGGGTCCTGAAGACTGCCCAGCAAACTGACGTCAAAGCTCTCTATTTTGCCGCCAACGGGGGACAGATCGCTGAGATCGGCGTCTTGGCCTTTAAGGGTAAATACGACATAGGGATTTTTTTTGTCCAAATAGACAAAACCGCTGCCCTGAAATTCACCGCCGACTGCCTGGCCTTTTAGCTCGGCAATGGTAAAGATGCTGTCGCTGAAATCCCACTTGATGCGGCAGTTGCTCAAATCTTGGCCTTGAACAGTCAGTTTGTCAACGCCCACTACACCGCTCAGCCGGGGATGATCAAACGTTCCTTCAGCTTTAACTTCAATGGAGGCTTGGCCCTTAGCGGGCAGTTTTTTTCTGGCTATCTGTTCTATAAGCTGGGTGCGCAGACGGGGAATGCAGAGGCTGAGATCGAACCGGGGATGAGGGGGCAGATAGAGATTCCCCGATAATTCTGCCCCTACCCCTTCAAGATTGGCAAATCCGTCTTTAAGGGTAACTAATCCGTTGGCTATCTGGGCTTCGGCGCGAATTTGACGCACGGGCAAAGCCAGCTGAGGAATCATTATAGTACCTTGGCTCAGTTTTAGCGATCCGCCGTAAGCCAGGTGATTTAATACCGCTGGCCATTCCGGAGCTTTACATTCCGCCCATAAATTGGCGGCGAGCAGGCCGTCGTGGCAAGAAGCGTGACGCCGCACTAAGGGGTAATCGGCCAAATATTTTAGCTGCCAATTATCCAGGCTGAGACGGGCGCTGAAGACGGGGCGTTCGGGATCTATATGCCCTTCTAGGCTAAAAAGGCCTTTAACTTTGGCGTCTTGGGTGGGAGTAAACGACAGGGAAAAATCTGTATCCCGCAGAGGATGCGCTTGAGCGTCTAACTGGAGACTGTCTAGCTGATAGAGAAAACCGCTGCCGCGCAGGTCTCTGAAGACCACCCGCCCCTTATTGATGTGAACATCGGCTCCTAAATAGCGTAAAGGCGGCAGGCTGAAGGGCTTTTTTTCTTTCTTAGCAGCTAAAGTGCTGAAATTGAGCTGTCCCTGCTGGTCGATGGTAGCGTAAATACTGGGATTGTCGATATTAATTGTTCCGGGCAAAGCCAGCCAATGGCGCTGCTGCCAAAAATTGCGTAAATTTACTGACGCGGTGGCTTTGGGTATATCGATCAGAGGATCGCCGTGGGCATCTTTGAGCGCCAGGTTGTAGAGAGCTAAAGTTGTGCCTTCAAATTGCAGCTTGCCTAAAGTAATTTCGCCGGGGAACTGCTGATTGACTTGGGCGAGGAGATTTTGCACGGTGTCGTTGGCATGGCTAACCAGTAAATAACCAGCTGAAGTGGTGACCAAAACGCCACCCAGCATAACTCCGGCTATTGCCGATATGAATTTGCGGCCTCGGCTCAATCTCTGTTTACCCTGCTCTTAGTTTTGTTTCTATATCAAATTAAGGCTCAATGCCATTTAGTTAAGGCTCGATGACATTGGAGATGCTGACTCATATACCATTATCGCCACGTTCAGTTCTGCGTACAAGCTGGCACTTTACACACGCTAGACCTTGATTCTCCCTACAGCTTTGGGCACCCCCTGTCGCAGCTGCGACATCTCCCCCTCCCATTCTTTAGGGGCAATGTCATTTAGCTGAGGCTTGATTATAAGGAATGGTAAATTAACATCCCAATTATATATTATTGGTTAAGCTACCGTTCGCTGTCAAGTGTTTCTATATCGGCTTTTAAAGTGCCTAAAACCGCGCATTGATGCGGATTAGCAGCTATTTTAACCGGTATCTGCAGCTGGTTTTGCAAATACTTATCTATAGACTCCAATAAAGAGCCGCCGCCGGTCAGCACAATTCCGTTAGTAACTAGATCACCAGCTAAGGCTGGGGTTATCTGGGCTAAAACCCGTTTTATGGAATCTAAAATACCCTGCAAAGGCTCTTGCAAAGCCAAATGTATTTCCTGACTGTTGATGACCTGGGTGCGCGGCAAGCCGTTAACGATGTCGCTGCCTTTAATTTCCATCTCTTGGACTGTTTTGGGCAAAACAGCAGTTCCTAAGCTGATCTTAATCTCTTCGGCGAGATTATGGCTGATCAGAAGTTTGTGTTTGTAGCGCATCATTTCTTGAATAGCTATATTGCATTGATTGCCTGCGATGCGCACCGAATCGCTGATGATCGTCTGTCCCGAGCTGAGCACCGCCATGTCGGTAATACCGCTGCCTATATCGACCACCATGACGCCCAAGGGGGTGGACATGTCAACCTGAGCCCCTAAAGCTGCCGCAGTGGGAGCTTCAATGAGCCAGACCTTAGCCGCGCCCGCAGCTAAGGTCGCTTCGCGGACAGCGCGTCTGGCTACGTTGGTAATATTGGCGGGTACGCTGATTACCAGCTGATGGCGGAAAAATAAACTGGTTTGGCGCAGGAAATAATGCAGCATAGCTTCAGCTATGGGCAGATTGACAATTACTCCGTGCCGGATAGGGCTAGCCGCCTGGATATGCGCAGGAGTTTTTCCCAGCATTTCCAAGGCCTGAGCGCCCACAGCTAAAACTTTGCCTTCGTTGCGGTAATAGGCAACAACAGAGGGCTCATCTAAAATAATGCCCCGGCTTTTCGTGCTGATGCGGACGCTGGAAGTTCCCAGGTCCATTCCCATGAGCGCTGGAAAAAACATAACTAATCTAGGGAAGAGGGGTCAGTGGCTCGGTAACCCTGACGATGTCTGCGCCTAAAGAGCGCAGGCGCTCTTCAATATGCTGATAGCCGCGGTCTATGTAACGCACGCCTCTGATGGTGGTCTCTCCTTCGGCTGCTAATCCAGCTAAAACTAAGGCCCCACCAGCCCTAATGTCAGGAGCGTCAACGGGAGCGCCTATGAATTTGGGCACACCGCAGATACGGGCCGTGCGTCCGTTGACGAGAATATCTGCTCCTAAGCGGCCCAGTTCCATGACGTACATATAACGTCCGTCAAAGATAGTTTCATCTATGATGCTTATGCCTTCGCACAGGGAGAGCAGGGCGGCCATGGGAGGGTGAAGATCGGTCGGAAATCCGGGATAAGGCGCAGTGCTGATCTCCAAAGGTTTGATGGGACGGTGTCCGATAACGCGCAGCCCACCATTTTCTTCAATGACCTCTTGGCCGGCTTGGCGCAGCTGCAGAACAAAAGTTTCTATTATATTAAGATCGATTTTTTCTAAGAAAATATCGCCTTCGGTTATAGCGCCGGCTAGCAGGTAAGTGCCGGCTTCAATGCGGTCGGAAACTACCGCGTACTTGGTTCCGTGCAGTTTGGATACCCCTTCAATGCGCAGGGTCTGAGTGCCTATGCCTTCAATTTTGGCACCCATGGAAACAAGGAATTTAGCTAGGTCGATAATTTCAGGCTCACGGGCGCAGTTCTCCAAAGTAGTAACACCTTCGGCCAAAGTCGCAGCCATCATAGAATTTTTGGTGGCACCAACGCTGACTTTGGGAAAAAGTATGCGCGTACCTTTGAGACGTGGGGTTTTAGCTTTAACAAATCCGCCTTCTTTAATAACTTCGGCTCCCATAGCCTTGAAAGCGTCTATGTGCAGATTAACCGGGCGCGGCCCCAGCTTGCAGCCGCCGGGAAGGGAAACTTCACCGCAGCCGTGGCGGGCCAGCAATGGTCCCATGACGTCGAAAGAGGCGTTCATGCGCACAACTAGGTCTTCAGGCGCACGGGTATTATTTAAGGTGGTGGAATCGATGAACATGTGGCCCTGACGGTCGTATTCAACGGTCACTCCCATGCCTTCGAGTATTTTTACCATGATGCGGACATCTGAGATGTCGGGAACGCGTTCCAGTTCAACCGGTTCGCTTGACAATATGGAAGCGGCCATGAGAGGGAGGCAGGCGTTTTTGGCACCGCTGACCTCAATTTTACCCTCTAGCCTGTGCCCTCCCTTAATTATCAAACGATCACCCATGATGTAAGACCTCTTAATTGTTTTGGCTTCACTGCCGAAGTTATTGTGCCGGCAACATTTTTATTCGTTTTGCATCTGCCTGATTAAATATAGACGGCAGCCGGCAGAGACTGCCGCCGCGAAAAAACTATGGCTGTTCGCTAAGAGTTTGCGCTAGTTTTTCTCTTGCTTTGGTGAGTAGTTTGGCTTCTCGGGTATCGGGAGATAAATCGCCAATGTCATTAGCGGTTTGGGTTACTTTTCCGGGAGTTTCGGCCACCTCAACCAGAACCGTAGCGTGATTGTTGTTTATTTGGGCAAATCCCGTGCCGGTAACGATCTGGGTGATTTTATCGCCCTGGACATAAGAGGTTATGCCCGGTTCGAGCATGGCCAGCAAAGGAGCGTGATTGGCTAAAATACCCAACTGTCCCATAACTCCGGGCAGACGCAGACGGCTGACACTGCCAGAGAAAAATATTCCCAGAGGGGTAATAATTTCGACCTCAAACGTTTTTTCTGCCATTATGCGGCGTCTCCCTTAAGATTTAGCCCCAACTTCGGCGCCCATTTTTTCAGCCTGATCCAGAGCGTCTTGCAGGCCGCCAACCATGTAGAAAGCCTGCTCCGGCAGATGATCTAAGTGACCGTCCACCAGCTCTTTAAATCCCTTGACAGTGTCTTTGAGGGAAACGTATTTTCCGGGCCGGCCGGTAAACTGCTCGGCGACGAAGAACGACTGAGAAAGGAAGCGCTGCAGACGGCGGGCGCGATCTACGACAATGCGATCGTCATCGGATAATTCTTCAACGCCCAGAATGGCGATAATATCCTGCAGGCCTTTGTAGCGCTGTAGAATCTCCTGCACTTTGCGGGCGGTATAATAATGGTCCTCACCTAAATAGCGCGGGTCTAAAAGGCGGGATGTGGAGGCCAGTGGATCGACGGCGGGATAAATACCCTGTTCCACGATTTCGCGGGAGAGCACCGTTGTAGCGTCTAAGTGCGAGAACGAAGTGGCTACTGCGGGGTCGGTGATGTCGTCAGCTGGTACGTAAATGGCCTGTACCGAGGTGATGGAACCCTTGCTGGTAGTGGTGATGCGCTCTTGTAACTGGCCCATCTCTGTGGCTAGAGTGGGCTGATAGCCCACAGCTGAAGGCATACGTCCCAGCAAAGCGGAGACTTCTGAACCTGCCAAAACAAAGCGGAAAACGTTGTCGATGAAGAGGAGTACGTCCTGGCCTTCTACATCGCGGAAGTATTCGGCCATGGTTACTCCGGTAAAACCTACGCGGAAACGCACCCCGGGAGGTTCGTCCATCTGGCCGAAAAGCATGGTGGTGTTTTTAAGTACCCCTGAAGCTTCCATTTCGCGATAAAGGTCGTTGCCTTCGCGGGTGCGCTCCCCTACCCCGGCAAACACCGAGAACCCGCCGTGCTCTGAAGCTACGTTATGGATGAGTTCCTGAATGAGCACGGTTTTGCCCACACCAGCGCCGCCGAACAGTCCGGTTTTTCCTCCGCGGGCATAAGGCTCAAGCAAGTCGATGACTTTAATGCCTGTCTCCATAACCTCGGTGGTGGGCTGCTGCTCCTCCAGATTGGGAGCGGGACGGTGAATGGGATAACGGGTGGAAGTTTTCGGCGCTGGTTTATTGTCGATAGGCTCGCCCAAAACGTTGAACATGCGTCCCAAGGTCTCTCGGCCTACGGGTACGCTGATGGGAGCGCCGGTATTGACACATTCCATACCGCGCCGCAAGCCGTCAGCTGTTCCTAAAGCTAAGGTGCGCACTTTATTGTTGCCCAGCTCTCCCATAACTTCTAAAGTGAGATAGCGCTGTGAATCGGGCAAGTCTTTCAAATCCGCGCCGCTTTTATCGCGGAAAACTTCTCTTTCTATGCGGATTGCGCTGTAAAGCTCCGGTAATTCGCCGGGTGGGAACTCCAAATCTACTACGGAACCCATCACCTGCACTACTTTGCCATTAGCCATTGATGTATTGCCTCCAGGTGTTGTCGAAACCTAAGCTAACGCTTCAGCGCCGCTGGCTATCTCGATAATTTCAGTCGTAATGTTGTTCTGGCGGATACGGTAGTATTCTAAAGTGAGCTGGCGCGCCAGTTCGTCAGCGTTTTCCGTGGCGTTGGACATAGCTGTGAGCCGAGAGCCTAATTCCGAGGTTTTGCTTTCCAGCAAAATTTGCTGCATCATTATGCGTATATAGTTGGGAATAATGACGTTTAAAGCTTCGTCGGCGCTAGGCTCAAATAGATAATCGATTTCCTTGTCGATAATTCCAGCAGCTGGTCCGGGCTCGGCACTTTGAATATGCTCAGCCGCCAAGGGCAGCAGGCGCAGACGGCGCGGTTCGCATTTGACCATAGTCAGAGCTTCGGTGTAGTAAATGTGCACCTCATCGACTTCTTCATTGAGATACCAGTGACAGCAGCGCTCGCACAGCTCTTTGCCCAATTTGTAATCGGGATGCCACGAGTTCACAGCATAATCGATGTTGAAACCGCGTTTTTCAAAAAAACGCACCGCCTTTTTGCCCAGGGCTATAAACTTAAGAGGAGGATTCTTTGCCAAAGCGTTTTCGGCAAATTTAAAAATAGTCGAATTGTAAGAGCCGCATAAGCCGTTGTCGGAACCTATGACGATAACGGCGGTGCGCAGGCTTCCTTGCTCAGCTTTTTTATGCGGAACCATTAGGGGATTTTTTGCGTCGCTTACCTGGGCAGCCAGTTCTCCGACTACGGCTTTAAGTCTTTCCGTGTAGGGCTTAGCGGCCCGGCTGCGCGTTTCCACTTTGCGCAGCTGCGCTGAAGCTACCATTTTCATGGCTTTGGTAAGCTGTCCGATACCCTGTACCGACTTAATGCGTATTTTTAGCTCTCTATCGCTAGCCATATTTTACTCCCGCCCCAAGCGCTTTTTGCTAAGCTTCTTTTACTGCGAATACTTCCTCGGAGAACTTCCCGGCGCACTGACTAAGTTTGTCCATCATGGCATCATCAAGCTTACCCTGCTTTTTGATATTGCTGAGGACATCTTTGTTTTCATGCTCCATAAACGAGATGAACTCCTGTTCGTAACGGGGTACCTGGTCCACGGGGACTTTGTCCATATAACCTCTGGTAACCGCGAAAAGTACGGCTACCATCTGTTCGACAGGCATAGGCACGTACTGTTTCTGGTTGAGCACGGCGGTAATCCTGTCTCCGCGGGCCAGCTGATCGCGGCTAACCTGATCCAGCTCGTCGGCGGATAGCTTGGCATAAGCCGCTAAGGAGCGATATTGCGCTAAATCCACGCGCAGAGGGCCAGCCACCTGTTTGGTAGCTTTCAGCTGGGCTGAACCGCCCACGCGCGATACCGACAGACCTACGTCGACAGCCGGACGGTTACCGGAACGGAAGAGGTCGGCGTCGAGGTATATCTGGCCGTCGGTGATAGAAATAACGTTGGTAGGAATATAAGCGGAAACGTCCCCCAGTTGGGTTTCAATAATGGGCAAAGCTGTTGACGAACCTCCGCCCAGCTCGGCCGACAGTTTGGCGGAACGCTCTAAAAGACGGGAGTGCAGGAAGAAGACGTCGCCAGGGAAAGCTTCACGCCCCGGGGGACGGCGCAGCAGAAGGGAAATTTCGCGGTAGGCTTTAGCGTGTTTGCTGAGATCATCGTAAATTATCAGCGCATGTTTGCCGTTATACATTAGGTCTTCAGCGATAGCGCAGCCCGTATAAGGTGCCAAATAAAGCAATGAAGGAGGTTCGTTGGCGTTGGCAGCCACGACTACGCATTTGTCCATGACGCCATGCTTTTTTAAGGTATCGACTACTGTGGCTACGGCGTTGGCGCGCTGGCCAATAGCTACGTATATACAGTAAACATCGGTACCCTTTTGGTTGAGTATGGCATCGATGGCGATAGCGGTTTTGCCAGTCTGGCGGTCGCCGATGATCAGTTCGCGCTGGCCACGGCCTATGGGCACAAGAGCGTCAATGGCTTTAAGCCCGGTCTGCATGGGCTCGGTAACTGGCTGGCGGTCCATAACCATAGGAGCGGTGCACTCGATGGTACGCCTCTCGCTGGTTATTATTTCTCCCTTGCCGTCAATAGGCTGTCCCAGAGCATTAACCACGCGCCCAAACATGGCCATGCCTACGGGCACGTCAGCGATGCGGTTGGTGCGTTCTACGCGGTCCCCTTCGCGAATGTCGTTATCGGGACCCATAACCATGCAGCCGATGCAGTCCTCTTCCAGATTCATCACCATGCCGTAGATGCCATTGGAGAATTTCAGCAACTCACCGGAACGGGCTTCGCTGAGACCATAAATGGTAGCTATGTTGTCGCCGACTTTGATAACGGTGCCATACGTAGCTTCGTGCACCTCGGGCTTATAGTTTTCGATCTGCTGCCGCAGAATCTGTGAAATCTCATCGGCTTTAATAGCCATGGTTTTCCTCCCCACTGCTTCCTAGTCTGTTTTCTGATTTGCTAAATGCTATCTAGGGCATTTTGTCTATTTTAGGATGTAACCGTCAAATACGCCTGTTGCTGCGCTTTGCGATACGTTAATGTTTGCGTTATAGCTAATTTAATGGGCGAGCTAATATCCGATTCCCCCCTACAGCTTTGGCCCCCCCTCTGCCGCAGCCGCGACATCTCCCCCCCCTCCCATCCTTTAGGGGGAGTCTTTAGGGGAGTCAGATAGTTTCGCAAGTTAGCGGATCGCCAACTAAACGGCATTACCTTTAGGGGGAGTCATAAAGGGTGGAAGACATAATATGCCAATGTTAAAGCATATTCGTCAGTCGGTTGTAAGCGCCAAAACTACATTTGACGCTTACTTTAGGACTTTGTATATCTCAGCTAGCTGATTTCTCAGGCTGCCGTCGTAAAAATACTCGCCTGCGCTGAACACGGCCCCAGCGATCAGTTCTGGATGTACTTCTATGTCCAGCTTAATTCTTTTGCCGGTCATTTGGACTAAATTGGTGGTTACCAAAGTTTCCAAGAGTGGGTCGATGGCTGAAGCGACTTCGAGCTTGATTTCTATAACACCGTTATCATCGTTGAGCCTATTATTGTACAGCTCGATAATGTCGCTCAGGTAAGCCTCGCGACCTTTTTTTAAGAGCAGCATATAGAAATGCAGGGACAGTGTTTTTACGTGCGCGGTGAATAGCTGCCGCGCAATGTTCTGCTTGACGTCTGACCCTAAAGACGGTGAAAACAGAGCGGTTTTTAGCTCTGGGTTTTCCTGAAGCGTGCTCTGGATCAGGCGCAGATCGTCGAGTATAGCAGGCGCACAGTTATTCTCGGAGGCGAGTTCATATATAGCTGAGGCGTAGCGTTTGGACAGGGCTTCGTTTAGCATCTCTTACCCCCGACTGTAGAGAGGAACTTTTCCAAGATGTTTTGGTGGATGCTCTCATCTATGTTTTCAGTTAAGATAGCTTTGGCCTGAAGCACTGTGGCTTTGGCTATTTCGGTGCGCAGCTGCGCTTTGGCCAGACGGTGAGCGTCTTCCATGTCGCTCTTAACTTTGCTGACGATATCTTCGGCTTCTTGCTTGGCTTTTACGGCTGTGCTCGCTCTGTGCTCGGCAGCTAAGCGCTGGGCCCGCTCGACCAGCTCAGCTTGTTTATCTTCCAAATTGTTTACCAAGTTTTGGTATTTGTCGAATTCGGCCTTGGCGTCGCTGTACATGGCTTCAGCTTCTTCGACTTTGGACCTTATCTCTTGCTCGCGTTCAGTCAGAGCGCCCTTAACGGCTTTGCCGAAGAGTTTCCACAGCAAAAAAGCCAATAAAGCTAAGTTGATTAAGCCTATGATAAATTCAAACAGATTGGTCATTTAGCTTAAGCTCCGCAAACGCTTGACGAATTGTTCGCCGATTTCCCCTCCGGTAAAAGCCTGAGCCAGCTTGCAGGCCACTGCCTTAGCTAAGGCGGGCACTTCGGCTTCGAGAGCTTGGCGGGCTTCGCTGCGCTCTTTAGCCATTTCCGTACGGGTCTTTTCAATAATGGCGTTAGCCTCACTGCGGGCAGTGTCCAAAACTTTCTGGCGGGAGGCTTCGGCTTCTTTTTGGGCGGTCTGAGTAATCTCCAAAGTCGTTTTTTGGGTCTCGCGAATAGCCTGCTCGTAAACAGCTTTAAGCTTGGCCGCTTCATCTTTGAAGCGCTGAGCTTCTCTGACCCGCTCATCGGTTAAAGAAGTGCGCTGTTTAAAAGCTTTCTCCAAAGGGCGGTAAAGCAGAGGTGTCAGCAATAAATGCAGCGTGTAGAAAAGCGCTAACTGAGCGAGAAATACCGCGGCGTCAAAACCTAGATTATTCAGCACAGAGCGAACTATGTCCATCGCTGTCTCCTAAATGCAGAGAAATAACTCATCAATCGGCTGGCTGCTGGAAGCTTTATCCGACTTTGCCGATGGCGATGAAGGCGATAACCAGAGCGTAAATGCACAGAGATTCAATGAAGGCCAGACCGATGAGCAGGACGCTCTGTACTTTACTGGCGCTTTCAGGATTGCGGCCAATGGCTTCCATGGCGCGGGCGATAGCGTTACCCTGAGCTAAACTGGGGGCGATAGTGCCAATGCCGATGGCAAAAGCAGCGGCCATAAGGGCTACGGCCTGGGTACTGAACCAGTGCGCTTCTTCAACGTTGGCGGCGGGTACGGACGCGGGAGCTGCCCATACCGGAGCTGTGGCCAATAAAGCCATAGTCAGCGCGGCCAAAGCACCGCTGAATTTGCTCATTTTAGATAGCATTTTTGAACCTCCTTAGCTGACGCGAACCTGATTCTGTCAGCCGCAAACAAATATAAATTAACGTATCCGCGCGATAAGCTCTAATTTTAATTTAGTGTTCATCGACGGCGACGTGGGAAATGTACGATAAGGTGAGTACGAAAAACACGTAAGCCTGAATAAAACCGGCCAAAGTGCCTATGCAGGTGACGAAGAATGAGCATCCCCACATCAAGGCTGCCATAATCATGTAACCCACTAGTGCTGCCGCTCCGCCGCTGAAAGCCTGGTTTATAAAGTCTTGCATAGTGCTGACTAAATTTGATTTGACTACGTGTTCGCCGTGCAGGTTGCCGTAAAGACGAATCGAGAGCGAAACCAGGCGGGCTACTTCTTCAATGACGTTGAGAACAATGAAGAGGCATCCCAATACGGGAACCAGCAGATAGCGCATAATGCCCTGCATGTCGCGCCAGAGCATAGGGGTGGGATGCAGATAATGAGTCCACCAAGTGAAAAAGCCTTTTATGGGGCCATCACCGTGAGAATGATGCCCGCCTTCCTGGTGAGTATCTTCAGCTGAAGTGTTCTGCTCTGCGGCCTGTTCCGCGGGATGCTCCTCAGCACCATACATGTACTTGCGCATTCCGAAGAATATTACGGCTACAAAAGATACTACAGCCATAGCAAAGGTCGTGCTGAACTGAGTAGTGGGACATTCGAAAATATATCCCTTTTCTTCACCATGGGCTAAAGCTGAAAGAGCTGGAAACGGCAGCAGGCCAGACCAGTTGCTGATAAGCACGAAGAGGAACATGGACATACAAAACGGCACGAAGCGTCTGCCGACGGGCCCCATCATGGAAACTGCCATATCGCTGACGAATTCGTAAGCCATCTCGAACACGGTTCCCATGCCTGTAGATACTAAGCCTATCTTGCTGCGGCTGATGGCGGCGATGATAACCAGCAGAGCGACCACTATTACAGTGGATATTACTAAAACGCAGTTGGCCGGATTGTTAAATCCCGTCATTTCGCCATGGGCTGTTTCAGCGGCGAAAAATAATCCGCTTTCCCATAAGGCACTGCAGTAAACCGACATTAATTATTCCTCCAGCGTCCGCCTGCTATTCCTCAGCGCATATATGCGGCCGGCATTAAATGCTGCGGCAAACCCCAAAGCGAATTCAACGGCAGCTAAATTTAAGTATCTGATAAACCAGATCGCTAAACCTATGGTAATCAGCATACGCAAGCAAGCAAACTTGATTCCCTTTCCGCGTGTTTCGCAGAATACCTGTTTAGAAAATAATTTTTGTAGAGATTTATAAAATATTAACCAATGTAAGGCACCTACCCCTACCCCGGCTCCTAATGCCTGCCAGCTCATGTCTTTTTGTCTCCGGCTGTGTCACTTGATGGCGCAGCCTTTTTTTCTTGGGGGGCTTTTTTAATCAGTGGATGCAGCAGGGTAAAGCCGATATAGAATCCTGCGGCCATGCCGATTATTAGGCATAGAGGCAGCAGCCAGCTCTGGCCGCTGCGGCTGACCAATTCCTGCCCTATTAAATAAGCGCTGTACAGCACTGCGGCCATGACGAAACCTAGTGAAAGCACCGCGCCCAGAGAGTGGGCGGCGGTGTTGGGCTTAGGAGTGTGCTTTTCCCAATAACTATCTATGCGCTTTTGAATGTCATCTAATTTCTGAGCATCGCGATCCTCATGGGCGCTGGGAGCTTCGGAGGGAGCTGGCGTAGGTGAAGCTGTGTCAGATTCCACAATGTCGGAAACGTTTTGGCTAGTTGCGTCCGGTTTTTCGGAAAATACAGAACTATCTTCAGAGCTAAGTTCAGAGCTAAGAGTATTTGAGGTCATAGGACCGTCTGACATAGGTCTGACTTGGTCTAATTCTTTTGTCAAACGGTCCCAGATTTCGTCGGATAACCCCTCAAATTTGCTGTCTGCGTTCTTTAGGACGGTGTCGGGTAGCCATGAGCGTTTTCCCAGAGGATGTCTGGTGATGTCTATGACTTTGTCAGCAAGGTGTGTGTCTGTGGGCTTGCCGTTGGCTGAACCCCCATTTTTTGGACTGCCGGAGCTGTTTGACGCGTTGTCTGGGGATATGTCTGACTTTGCTAGGCTGCTATTGTCTATGTCAGACTCGATGTCTTCAATCAGAGCCTCTAAACGCGATAATGTGGTGATTTGCTCGTCTGACATGCTTAGATGGGAGACTGAAACTCTTGAGGGCGCTGCTGGCGCAGGCCGAAGTGATAAAGGATAGCTTCAATAATGCGCGGAGCTGCCTTGGCATCGCCATAAGGGCTGGCAGCCTGACTCATGTGCTTATAGCGCTCCGTGTCAGTTAGCAGTGAGGTAGCTTCTTGAATTATATTCTGTTCATCGGCACCAACTAAAACAGCATTCCCCGATTTTATGCCTTCGGGACGTTCGGTGGTACGGCGTAGAACTAATGTGGGTACGCCCAGCGAAGGAGCTTCTTCCTGAATCCCGCCGGAATCGGTTAAAATTAGATGAGCTTCGCGCTGCAGCCGGATTAGAGTAGGGTAGGGAACCGGTTCTAATAAATGGATGCGTTCGCGGTTTTGCAGCATAGGCATGACGACTTCGCGGACTTTGGGGTTGGGATGAACGCTGAAAACTAAGGAGACATCGGGGAATTTTTCGACCAGCTGGATTAAGGCCCGGCAGATAGCGGCCATTGGCTGACCGAGATTTTCGCGGCGGTGGGTCTCCACTAATAGGATGCGCTGCCCTGCGGGTACTTGGACCAGGTCTTGAGGCAGCCCTGAAGGCAAGTCTTGGCAGATCATTTGCAGGGCGTCGGTAACCGTGTTGCCGGTTAAAAACATGCCGTCTGCGTTTAAGCCTTCGTCAAGCAGGTTTTGTTTGGCCCACACTGTGGGGGGAAATTGCAGTTTGGCTAAGCGCGTCAATAAACGGCGGTTCATCTCCTCTGGGAAGGGATTGTAAATATCGTCGGTTCGCAGCCCGGCCTCGATGTGGCCGACGGGTATTTTGTGATAAAAAGCCGCTAAACCAGCCACAAAAGCTGTGCTGGTATCACCCTGAACCAGGACAATGTCAGGCTTAACTTCAGAATAGACTTTGTCTAAACCCTCCAATGCTCGGGTGGTAATCCCCGCTAAGGTTTGATTGGTCTGCATTATGTTGAGGTCATAATCGGGCCTGATGCCGAAAAGCTCTAAAACTTGGTCGAGAATATGGCGGTGCTGAGCGGTGACGATGCAGGTTATTTTTGTTTCTGGATATTGCGCTGCTGCCTTAATTACAGGAGCGACTTTTATAGCTTCAGGCCTGGTGCCGAAGACTACCGCAATGTTTATGGTTTTAGGCATGGTTAGCTCCCCAAAGATGGTGGCGGTTATTTGGTAAAATAGTACAATGCTAGGCCGATTAAGCCAAAGGCGGTATTAATGCAGTAAATCATAAGGACTACTTGGCGCTGAGTATAGCCCATGCGCAGCAGCCGATGATGTAGATGTTCTTTGTCAGCCTGGAAAATGGGCCGTCCGGCTAAGGTTCTGCGCACAATAGCGGCCGCTGTATCAAAAATGGGAACAGCCATCATAAAAACCGGAACGGCAAAGGCAAAAGTCGCAGTGCTTTTTAGCAGACCGATTATGGACCAGGAAGCAAAGGTCAGCCCAATGAACAGGCTGCCGGTGTCGCCCATAAAAATTTGGGCGGGGTTGAAGTTGTAGCGCAGAAATCCCAGCATGGAACCGGCTAGGGCTGCCATGACAATAGCGGTTATTACTTGTCCGGTCATTAAAGACACCACTAAAAAAAGAGCGGCAGTAGTCAGGGAGACTCCGGCCAGCAAACCGTCTAAGCCGTCTAAGAGATTGATAGCGTTGGTAATTCCGGCAATCCAAAACAGGGTAATAGCGTAGGTGAGCCAAACGGGGAAATGAACTTCGCCAAAATGAGGGAAGGTTAGGTAATCGATCTTGATGTCATGAGCTATCAGCACTGCCCCCATTAGCAGCTGGCAGGCAAGTTTAACTTTAGCGGGCATCCCCCAGCGGTCATCTACTAATCCCACGACGAGTATGCCGAAACTGGCTATAACCAGCCCTCTTAAATGCATAAGGGTGCGCGGAGCTAAGCTGTGCTCTAAAATCCCGCCGTAGAAGTGAAAAGCTAGGACTAAGGTCAGCATAAAACCAAAATAAATGCCAAGCCCTCCCCATAATGGTATGGGCCTTACGTGGACTTTGCGTGGGTTAGGTTTGTCTAGAGCAGCACAACGTATAGCCAGCCGTTTGGCCAGAGGCACAAAAGCTAGTGTGGCTAGAAAACTGATCACAAAGATCAGCAGTAAGGATGGTAAAGTAATCATATCCTCTGTTTAAAACACTGCCGCTTAGGTTAAGGTTATCCTAAGGCTACTGTTTTTTTGTCTTAGGTAGCGACGAAGCCCATCTCCCAACTGCCGCTTTTGGATTCTTCATAATCAGCGACGTATTTATCGACCAAGGAGGGAATCTGTTTTAGGGCTTGGGGATCGGAAGGGTTCACGACGCCCAAGCAAATGGGCTCGAGGAATCCCTGTTTTTCGAAGAAACGTACGCAGTGTTCATCGCAGTCTTTAACTACGCGCAGGACGAAAGGCGTTGTCGTGGCTAAGGTAAATTCGAAAAATTCTATATCGTGCGGCAGATAAGGAGTGTGGCATTCGTTAGCGTAGCGAGCTATGAGTTTGTTTAGCAGGGGGAATAAAACTTTGGAAAGCTCGAGTACTGCTAAATCAAATTGGTGTTCGCGGTCGTCACCGGGCAGCGATATGGAAAAAGCGCTGAGGTTTTGCAAGTCGTTGATCATCTCTTGAGCGCTGCCATAACGCTCGTCGGGCCAAATGCCCAGAGCCCGCGTGATAACTGCAACCAGGCCGGGGTCGACTTCTACGCCTAAATCTTCAAATGTGGGGAAATCCCAATCCCGGGGTTTGCGTCCGGTTAGCAGCTCGTGCATGGAAGCGCCTAAAGCGTAAATGTCGGAGACAGGTTCTGGCATACCCCGCTGCTGCTCGACTGGGGCATAGCCGGGCGTACCGATCCAAAAGCCTTCGGCCAAATTTGTTATGCGGGAAATGCCGAAATCGATGAGCATAATGCGCTTATCTTTTTCACGCAGAACTAAATTGGAAGGCTTAATGTCGCGATGAGTCAAAGGTGGATTGAGATTGTGCAAATACTTCAAGGCGTCAAGAGTCTGCAAAGCCCAGCCTACCACTGAACTTTGCGGCAATCCCGGCTGTCCCTCGCGTTTGAGCATCTGCGACAAATCGATTCCTTCAATATATTCCATCACGAAGAAGAAAGAATTATCGACAACAAAGGAAGCGTAAACTTTAGGAATGCTGGCATGATGCAGGGTTTGCATGACCTGAATCTCGGATAGGAAGCGGTCTACAGCCACCTGGTGCTCGCTGGTGCTGAGTTCGGCATCAAGCATTTGTTTCAGTGCGCAGCGACGGCGATTTAAGGCGCGGTCAGCTACTTCATAGACTGCTCCCATGCCGCCGGTTTTGATGGGGCGGGTTACCTCGAAGCGGCCGTCTAAGACAGTTCCGATAGGTATTACTGTTTGATTGATCATTGCATCCTTATGTTGTCTAATTATGTCAGCCGTACATTATTACATTGACTGAAAATGTTGGTTGGTAGTTTTGTTATTTATGCGTTAAAACCTTTTGCCTACGCCCACTGTTGGATAACTGTGGTGCTTATCCGCAACATCGCGTACGCCACCGTAGATGTAGAAATCCATAGGCAGTAAGACTTTGCCTGTGACATCGATTTTGACATCGCGGGTGTCATAGACGTCAAGGCTGGCTTCAAAGCGTTTGTCAAACATCCAAGCATCAGCGCCGATGCCTATCTGCGAGCGGATAATACCTCCGCGTACGCGGAAATTATCCCAATTCTTAGCGCCTTGCAGGTTAACTAAGTTTTCGTGACCAATCGCGTCAACACCGAAGGAAACCGACCAAGGGCCATCGGGGAACAGAGTGGCATTGATGTTGGTTGAAGCCTGGCCGTTCTTAAGATTCCACTCGTTGGAAAGGTCGGCTTGAATAAATTTCTTCTTTTTGTTTTCCCCGTCTTTGCCTTTGCTGTTGCCTGTGAAGCGATCTACGACGCCTTCAACCTTCTGGACCGTGCGGTTGGCGCTTTCCGTGGTTTCACGGACGTTTTGCAGAGTGCCTTTGATGTCTTGCTGAACGTTGGGGTCGTTGGTAATCGAGCGCACATCTTGCAATATTCCGGCCACTTCCTCGCTGACTTTGCGAAGATTGTCAGCTACTCCCTTGACATCGGCCTGAATGTCTTTGTCCTCGGCCAGGCTCTCCACGACTTCAGCGGTGTTGCGCAGACTGACAGAAATGGCGTGCAGGTTGCTGACCAGTTCGTTGATGTTTTTAGTGTTGCCGTCAACGATGCCCCGTACCGTTCCCGTAGTCTGACGCAAGTCCTGACCCATCTGACGTGCGTCAGACTGGAATGTCAGGACAGTTTCGTCGACATGTCCGACAACGTTTTCTAAGGCGTTAGCTAAGCTGTTAACGCGGTATTGCAAGTCTTTAACTATATTCTGAGCATCTGCCGAGGCGTTCTTTAGGTTGCCAGTGATGTCACGGAAGTTAGTCACGCTTTGTTTTATGTCAGAACGAAATGCGGGGTCGTCAACGATGGCGTTGAGAGCGCGGATAGAGGCTTTTAAATCTTCGAGAACTTCTGTGCCTTGGCGGGCTAAGGTATCAAAGGAAACTGGAGATATACCCTTGAGACGGTCTAACGAAGTTACCGGCTTAGCTCCTTCAGGTACAGGCCCAGGTCTTATATCTAACCATTTGCTGCCTAAAATATCGCTGGTGATAGTATAGGTGAAATAGTCAGAGCTGTAGAGCACTACATCTGGGCGGGTGATGAGCATAGTCACTTCCACTAAATTTTGCTGATTTAGGGTGAGGTTGGATACGTATCCTACGCGCACACCTGACAATTGTACGGGCGCGCGCAGCTGTAAGCCCATTACATCGGTGAATACTACAACGTAAGACGTGCCTTGGCTGCTTCCCATGTGACCTATCTGCGTAAAAATTAGGCCTGTAAATATTAAGGCAACTACAGCTAACATGCCTACTCTGGCAGTAGGGCTTATTTGCATCCTATCCTCCTAAAGCGGCAGCCAGCCGAGCTTTCTGACGCAGATATTTGGTTCTCTTTATCTCTTTATGGGCGGCAAAGATGTTTACTTTAGCGCACATAATCAGCGCATTTAATACGCCGTTATAAATTAATGGGACCATCAACGCTGCCATCGCGAAACTGAGCGATGAGAGCGTCATTGGTGCTGGCAAATTCTTCTGGGGTTCCCATCCAGGCAAATTTTCCCTGATATAACATGGCAATCTGATGCCCTACGGTCATCGCCCCGCGAATATCGTGGGTGACTACGATGGAGGTGGCATTCATCTCTTCTTGCAGTGTTTTTATCAGGTTGTTGATTACCATGGATAAAACCGGGTCAAGACCAGATGTAGGTTCATCGTAAAGAATTATATCTGGGTCGGTAGCAATGGTGCGGGCGAAACTGGCACGTTTCTGCATACCTCCAGAAAGCTGATTGGGATACAAATCCGCCATGCCCTGCAGGTCAACAATTGCCAGCTTTTCTGCGATAATGCGCTGAATATCCTGTTCGGGCAGCTTGGTATGCTCGCGAAGACCGAAGGCTACATTTTCGCCAATAGTCAAGGAGTCAAAAAGCGCTGACATTTGGAAAGCCATGCCCATGCGTTTGCGCAGTTCATCCATCTCTTTGGTATCCATTTTCAGGATGTCGCGCCCGTTGATAAAGATTTCTCCTTGGTCTGGTTTTTGTAAGCCCATAATGCAGCGCAAAGTTGTGCTCTTTCCCATTCCAGAGAGCCCCAATATGACTAATGTCTGACCTCTGCGGATGTCAAAACTGACATGGTCGAGGATTTTGCGCCCGCCAAATGCAACACAAAGATCGCGCACAGATATAGCGGGATCGCTCAGAGGCTCGCGCTGTCCTAAAACGGTATTGACTTTCTTCTCGCTGCTCATTATGACACCGGCCACAGCCACATGGACATCAAATAGTTGGTTACGAAGATGATAATGGTGGCGTAAACTACGCTGGTGGTAGTCGCAGTCCCCACTCCGGCAGCGCCGCGGCCCGTATTTATGCCTTGCCAGCAGGAGATTAGCGAGACTTCAGCGCCGAATACCAAAGCTTTTAAGCCCATGCAATAAATGTCGCGCATCTGCAGGAAGCGCACTATGGAATCATTGAAAACTTCATAGGGAATTCCCGCCGAACTGAAAGCAACAATAGCGCCTCCTGCTGTTCCGGCCATCAGAGAAAACAGGGTTAGCAAAGGCAGCATGAGCGTCAGCGCTAAAAAGCGGGGCACAACCAAATAGCGCACAGGACTTACAGCCATGCAAGTCAGCGCGGAAATTTGTTCGGTAACTTTCATGGTGCCCAATTCTGCAGCAATGGCGGAACCGGCGCGCCCTGCTACGACTACTGCCGTGAGCATAGGGGCCAATTCGCGTGCCATGGCTAGGGCTACACCGCCGCCTACCATATTGGTTATGCCGTACTGCACCGCTAAGCTAGCTAACTGCAAGGAAATAACCATGCCGGCTGAGGTCGTGGTCAGAACCACTATCAGAAGCGAATCTACTCCTAAATGGGCCATTTGCTGTATTGTGAGCTTAATGCGCACAGCTCCTATTCCAATCCATTTAAGGCACTGGCCTAAGAGAATAAATAAAGAACCGAAAAATTCCAGGCACTTTATTATGGCACTTCCTATGTATTCAAATACAGCAAGCATAGGTAAATAGCAGCAATTATCCTGTTCAAAGTTAACGCCTAAACAGCGCAATCTTATATTTTTTGACGCGTACCTGTAGAATCCTACAAATACGCGCCATAACTAGTTTCGTTTAGAAAGCCATTGTCTAAAGAGCAGTTTGGTGAAAACACCTTTTCTTAACAAAACAATTGTAGATTATTGTTGTTTATTGTTTTTCTTTTATTTTTTTTCTGTTGTCCAGCTTTCTAAAGGCTTTTTCTTCTTCTGCGGAGAGCGATGTGGGCAGCGTGACCATGAGGCGCACGTACAAATCACCTTTGCCTTTGGAGTTGGGAAGGCCTAATCCGGCTAATTTCATGCGGGCACCGTTTTGGGTCCCGGCTTTGATTTTTAATGACAGCGTAGAGCCGGAAGGAGCGACAAAATCCACACTGCCTCCGAATAAAGCATCGTATAGGGAGATCCATAGCTCGCACTCTACGTCTTTGCCTTTAACAGTGAATTCCTTGCCTGGGTCAATATTGACCTGAAGGAACATATCGCCGTTAGAACCACCCCGCGCTCCCGGTTCTCCTTCGCCTCGCACTCTCATTTTTGCTCCGGATACGATGCCTGCGGGAATGCGCACGTCTATTTTGCGGGGCATACGCGCCTTGCCACTGCCCATACAGGCGTCGCAGGGGGCGGAGTTCTTGCTGCCGCGCCCGCCGCAAACGGGGCATTCGCTGACGCGTTCAACAGTTACAGTGCGGTTCGTGCCCTTGTAAGCTTCTTCTAGGCTGATGGTGGTGCTGCATTCTAAATCTTTACCGTTAGAACTGCTGCTTTGGCGCGGGCCTGAGGACCCATAGGAACTGCCTGAGCCGAAAGGACTGCCAGGGCCGAAGGGGCTGCCGCTGCCGCCGAAGGGATTGTCGCTTCCTCCAAAAGGACTGGAACCGCCGCTGAAAGCTCCGCCCATGCCGCTTCCCATGTTGCCGAAGAGAATGTCAAAGAATGATGAGCGTCCGGAACGGCCTCCGGTAGATTGGCCTCCGCCGCCGAACTGGCGCAGTAGATCCTCTAAATTGATGGTTTGCGCGCCTCCGCCTCCAAAGGGATTTCCTCCCATTTTTTGATAGTGCTCCCATTGGCTGCCAAACTGATCGTATTTGGAGCGTTTGTCGGGATCGCCCAAAACTTCATAAGCTTCGTTTATCTGGCGGTATTTGGCTTCGGCGTTGGCGTCGCCTTTGTTGACGTCGGGATGATATTTTTTTGTTAGTTTGCGATACGCTGATTTTATATCTTTGGCGCTGGCATCGCGGGCAACGCCTAAGACTTTATAGTAATCCTGATATTCCATAGATTTATACCTGGATTTCGTTAAGAATTTGCAGTATTACCCGTTGCGGGCAACTTTAACCATGCTGGGGCGAATAACGCGATCCCCGCATTTATAGCCTTTAGTGAACTCTGCGACGATAGTTTCGTCCGGTACGTCTTCTCGCTGTTCCATCATTACGGCTTCATGCCAGGTGGGATCGAAGGTTTCCCCCATTGATTCGATGGGATGAATGTCTAGGTCGGCTAAGACTTTCAGCATATTTTTGTGCACGAGTTCTACGCCCGTGGTCAGAGTTTGCACATCGCCTTTGTCCTGCATAGCTTTTATAGCCATTTCTAAATTGTCTATGAAGGGCAAAAAACGGCGGACGAGATCGTCTTTAGCGCTGTCTAAACGCTTTTCAAAGTTGCTTTCCTGCCGTCTTCTAAAATTATCGGCTTCGGCAGCGACGCGTTTAAGCTGTTCTTTGGTGCTGGCCAATTCTTCTTTTATGGCCGCCAGTTCGTCAAGGGAATTATCAGCGGCATCGTTCTCTTCTTTGGCCTCGATTTCGCTGTTTTTTTCGTTTTCGATGGCTTCACTCATAATTAATAAGATCTCCAATCGCGTATATATTATTTTTATTTGCTATGCCATTTAGCTGGCGCTTCGCGAGCAGGCTTCCGTTTGTTTCGGCTTCCGCACTGATGCTTGCTTAGCCTAGCTCAGATGCGTTTTCGTGGAACCAGTGATTTCACTTTATTTGTGTGTACAGCCGATATGCTGTGCTTAGCTAAATGACATGGCATTCACTCAAACCAGAGACCGGCCTGGACTTTTAGTCAGCCGGTCTCAGCGGATATTATGTTCTAAGTTTTGCTATATGCGGCGGTTGACTTTTTGAGGCTGAGGCGCGGAGAAATGCACAGCTTCCCGCTCTGCCAAAATATCTTCGAACATGACGGTAACGCCGTCTGGGGAAAGGATATCTTGGCCAGCTGCGTCAGCTCTCAAGAAATACACGTTGCCTTCGATAACTTGTTCCGGTGCCAAGGTCTTGTCGAGTATTTGGTCGTAACGCTCGGTTTTAACGCGGTTGCCTTGGCCATCGACCAAAAACATGTGCCAGTGGAAGGGTTCAAGCTGGACGTTACCGGTACCTGTATTGGTAATTTTTACGTGGAAGACTATGTAGCGGTCTAATCCCTTTTGGCCGATCATGGCGCTGCGCATCATAGCCCGTTCTTGCGGATCGGTTTTGCCCTCTCTGAAAGCCAGAGTGTCAGCGTAAGCAGCGACTAAGTCTTCACTCCACCAGGTGGTTTCAAATTTGAGCTTGCATCCTTTAAAGAAGGATTTTGCTCCCACGTTGGCACCGATTTCGTTGGGAACAACGGCACCGAGAGTCTGTAGCCCTAGCACGGGATTGGAATATTTCATACTGGGCACGATGGTAAACATGTTGGCTATTTCTGGCAGGTTCGCCGTAGTTTTGCGGGCTTTTTTGTTGCCGCCCGAGAATTCGCAGACCTTGGTGTTGTCGTTGGTTAAATCTTTGTATTTGTTTTCTATATCTTCCTGACTCTCGGGTTTTATGGAGCGGTAAATGCTGTGTCGGGCATCCTGCTGGGCAGAAGGAGCGGCATAAGCCTTGGGCTTGGGAGCCGGGGAGTAATCTTCGGATTTGGGGTCTTGGGTAAAAGGAGTGTCGGAAACTACGTCCCCGACGCGCACTCCTCCGCCCGATACTAATTTGGTATAGGATGAGTATGTGTCCACGAGCTGAACTTCTAACTCGGCGATGGGCTTTTTGTCGCGGTAAATGTACCAATGCGTTCCGGGCTTTACGGAATCTTCGGCACCGCGATTAACCATGATATTGCCGTCTTCAGGGGTTTTAACGACCATACCGACTTCGCCCGCCCAGGCTGGGGACGTCACTAGCATTGTTAGCAGGATAAAAGCGAAAAAATGGCGCATACAAACCTCTTTCTTTTCGGTAAATCTATGTTATTATATAATACACTTAGCTAACAGTAATGTATGTGAAGCAGCTGCTTACTTTAGCTTGCTGGCCTTATTATAGCACAGGTAGCCATAAGAAGGATAATTTTTACAGTAAATTCAGCTATATTTTCGATAAACCGGAGTACATTAAATGGTAGATGGAACAAAAACCAACATTTTAGCTGAAGACGATACCGGGTTTCAGCATAAGCCCGTCCGCGCTCGTCAGTTATCTACAACAATCGTGGACAGCAAACGGGACCTGCGCACTCTTGTCATCGCTATAGCCGTTATGTTTGTCGGCTTCTTAGGGATTGTTCGTTTCGCCAGCACGAGCAGCAAGCCTATGCAGGGTGAATCGGTGGCTTCCGAATCTGGAGGTTTATATACCTGCCTGCGCATTTACGACAGCGAGCCAGGAAAACCCATCGGTTTGCAGATGTCTCTGTACAATATGTCCGGTCACCGCATCGCTTTGAAGTTTACTAAGAGCCCGGCCTTGGATTTTATTGTGCAGAGGCAAGTGCATTTGTTTTTCAGTACAGTCCCTATGGAGGTCTGGCGTTATTCCGCGCACAACCAGCGCTTTTCATTTGCCAATAACGAAACTCACATTGAAATAATGCCCGGTGAAGAAAAGGTCTTTCACGGCGAATGGAATCGCGTAAATAACGATGGTACGCCGGTTAAAGCCAGCAAATATGTAATAACTGGATACATTAATATTGACGGCGGTACCCGCTCTCTTAACGTAGAACGCGGTTAGCGTCTGCTAAGATGAGTTTATAAATTTATAAGTTTATAAGGTAATTTGGGCGTTGGGTGGCCGCGAATGCTTTGCAAGAGGCGTTTGAGGAAAGTCCGGGCTCCATAGGGCAGGGTGCTGGATAACGTCCAGTAGAGGTAACTCTCAGGATAGTGCCACAGAAATGAGGACCGCCTCGGGGCTGTATGGCCCGAGGTAAGGGTGCAACGGCGAGGTAAGAGCTCACCAGTGGTGTGGTGACGCATCAGCTAGGTAAACCCCACCTGGAGCAAGACCCACGGAGGGCCGCATGAGCGGCCGGTTGCCCGCCGGATCCCCTCCTAAGAAGGTCGCTTGAGGCGCATGGCAACATGCGTCGAGATAAATGGCCGCCCTCGGCTCGCCGAGACAGAACCCGGCTTATAGGCGCCCAAGTTGCCTTTCTTTTTTTGCTTTTTTGCTATTTTTGTTGGGATTATGTTTATTGGGAGTATATACAATGTCTAACCCTATTCCGCGCATTTATTTCGGTTTGCCTTTAGTCGTTTTGGGATTGGCCGCCGGTCTTTCCGGCTGTGGCAGCAGTCACCACCATCATGGAAGTTATAACGATACCGATGGTTATTTGGACTTGGGCAAATTGTCATCCAGTGAAGTGGCTACCATAGCTTTGGGCTATTACCCGGGCAGCACTAGTTCTGATAATTCCGTTATTGAGCTGAGCTGTAAGGGTGGTCAGGCCGTCTCCCGCACGATGACGCCTCAAAAGGTTCAGCGTGAGCGTATAGAGCGCTTCGGTACTGCTGAAATGGAAGAGGCTGGCAGGGCAGCCGTTGCCCAATATAAGCAGGAATGCTTAGCTAAGGGCCTCGATATGACGGCATCCCGAACCGTCAATACTGTGTATACCGACTTAGCGGAAGGTGAAACTACCGATGTGAACGTTTATCTGCGCTCGAAAAAGAACGTGACCGTGCAGAAAATGCACGCCAATGCTGATACGAAATCTACCATTGTTTTTGCTCAGGTGGTCAATGGCAGCCCGGTGATTAGCAAGGAAGAAGCGCTGAGCTTCGATCAGTATTTTGGAGTGAATAATCCCTACGACTCTGAGGGTATGGGGATAGGCGAGCGCGTCCGCAAGACTTTCGGCTCCGAGTGGCGCAAAAACGGGGGCATGGATGGCACAGAAAAAGTCATTTTGGTGTTTTTAGACAGCAGCACCATCGGCAGCGGCACTTACGGCTATTCGACCACCATCGACAGTCTGCCCAAATCCTCGAATGGATACAGCAACGAAGGAGAGATACTCTACTTAAATGCTGCGAAGAAGGGCATTGATATTTACTCCACCATGGCCCATGAGTTCCAGCACATGTGCAATTTTAACCAGAAGTACATTAAAGACGGAGCTTTCAGCGGAACCAGCTATGAGCTGCTTAGCCTCAACGAAGGCCAGTCGATGCTGGCTGAGGATGTCTGCGGTTTTAACTTAGCGCCTGTAAACGGCGATACTGCCGAACCGGGCAATTATTTCTTGGGGTCAGCCATTAATGGCTATTTGGCTAACTCTGCGCAGATAGATTCTTTGAGCTTTGACAACAGCTATGGAGCTTATGGGAAAGCGTATTTGACGCTGCGCTATATCGCTGACCGTTTTGGCATCAATTATGTTACTAAGATGTGCACTAGCAATGGCGTCGGGTTTGACAATATAAAGAATGTCACAGGCACAGAAATGTCAGACATAATGGATGGTATGACGGTAGCCTCTACGGCTTTGGAAGGCCTGCCCAGCAAGATGCGCTTTGAGAATTTAATTTTAGATGCCAATTACGAACTCAGTATTTCTGAAGATACTTCGGAAACTGTGTATGTATCTTCTATTCAGGGCGATGAAGTTCAGGCATCTAACTTTAGCAGCGGCAGTGTAGAGCTGAAGCCCAACACGTCGGCGGTGATCGACATTTTAGGCGATGGTTCGCGCATTAAACTAAATTATTATCTGCCTGGGGACTGCACGGGAACTGTAATAGTTTCCAATAACGGAACTTATGTCGAAGCTTATGACATGTAATGACTAAAAACTTGGCGATGTCATAATGTCATAATGTAAAAAAATGGCAGGCATAATGTTTATGCCTGCCATTTTTTTTGATCAATGCCCATTAGATAAGCCTCAGTATCATTAATTTAAGCTTTTTCACACGCGTATAGCTTACCGTCAATCACACCTGCGCCCCGCTCGCAATGTTCACTGGGTAAGGAATGATTGCTGGATAATGCTCGAGTTCGCCAGCTGCTGGAACTGTACTTTTCTATGTCTTCGTCCGCTTTATGCCTTGTCAGCTGTGTCAGAGCATTTGTCTGACACAGCTGACAGACGTGTCATTCTTTTTTGGCTATGAAGTGGCGCAGCTCGCTAGCTAAATAATTCGCTAATATTGGAGTTGACAGTCTAATGGATATTATTAAATCGTCGCTGATGAGAAGCACGCAGGCCCCTGTGGACTTTTCTTTGGCGGCTATCTCCTCTAATTTAGAAATTAACATGGAGCGCTGCTTGTAAACTAATCCCCATAATTTGTAACTGACGTTAATGCGGTAGCCTTCGGCGGTGATCGTAACGCCTAAGCCCAGCAGTACAGCAGCTATCAGGCCCACTACGGCGATGCCAGCGTAAAAAAATGTGTAGTCCTGCATCTGCATGGCATAATTCAGCAGCGAACTGTAGCTGTCGCCTTCTTCAAATAATGGCAGGCAAGCAATGGCAAAGGCGATCATAAGCAGCGAAATGAGCTGCCCCAGTAAGCCGTTGGCGAGGAAGCCCCAAGAATAACGACGGTCTATTCCTCCATTTAAATCGGTGATGGTGATAGGGCAGCTTGGGGGCTTAGAGGGTTCCACGCCGATGAGAGTGGGATACTTTTTTACCCGTTCCGGGAAGGGAAGATCTAAATCTGTGGATTCTAGCAGCAGATTGCCATAATGGGGCAATAATAGTTTTAAGCCGCTCTTTTTGCAGAAAAATTCAGCTATAATACGCGATTCCTGCATTTTGCTGATAGGGCGGCTATCCAGCAAATAGTAGAGGCTGCCGTCCATTAGGGTAACCTGCATCAGTTCACGCGCAGCGCCGGCGTCAGTGTTGGCCATGGCTAACTTAATTTTTGCCCCGGGTGAATAGCTGTAGACCATGGGCCTGCGAAGCAGGCCTTCCTGGACGCTGATTGTGCCGCTGCCGTCGCTATTGGGAGCGACCTGGAAGCGCAGCTTGGAATACTTTATCAATAATGCGCCTAGTATAATGGATACCAGGCCTATGACAATGCCTACGCGCCACTCTATATCTGGCTGTTTGAAGATGATGTTCATGGTCAGCGCATATAGTGGCACGGCACCGACTATACCGAAAAATATTAAGAATATTCCCAAATTTACATTGGCATAACTGCGTCCGTAAAGTGAAGCTTTCGTAGATTGGCTTTGACTTTCTGCTGACATTGTCGAAATTGCCGTCAGGCTGTGATTATTATGTCTTGTTAGAACATTGTCATTATGACGGCCCGGTCATGGCCTTTAGCTTTGCGAGCGGTTAAATCCTTTTTAACTGCTTAATAAATATCTTTGCAATAAATCTTTTGTCGCTCTGGCGTTGCGGCAGTTCTGCTAAGCGTAGCATCTGAGCGTAGCGGGCAGAAGCTGACTTTAGGGGGAGTCAGATAGTTTCGCAAGTTAGCTGAACGCTAACTTAACGGAGTCCTTGGGCCTTAAGTTAACGACATTGTTTCGGTAATAATTGTACATTATCGAAGATTCGTTTGTCTTTATGAAGGTTAGCCAGGGATAAAGTAGAATTTTTTAAATATGTGTGGTAGTGTGTCCTCCTATAAAAAAATAGGAGTAGTTTTTTGTCTTTTTGTTTTGTGCTGCATGCTTGCCAGCTGTTCTTCCAAACAGGAGGATACCAATAAGGTATCGCTGTGGACCGGTATGGATGCCGAGTATCCTAAACTCGTCGAAATCTGCGGCAGATTTACCAAGCAGACTGGTATCAAAGTCGAGCTGTTGAAAGTTCCTTTCCGCGAGCTGCGCAATAAGTATTTTGTGGCGGCTCCTGCCGGAGTAGGCCCCGATCTGCTGCTGGGCGCTCATGACTGGATAGGCGCAATGCAGATCGCCGATCTGATCGCTCCCATTCCCGAGAGCTTTGACTTTAGCGACTTTACCGATGTCGCTAAAAAAGCTTCCAGCTATGAGCACAAGATGTATATGGCACCGCTGTGTATGGATACTTTAGCGCTGTTCCGCAACCGTAAGCTTATGCCTGAGCGTCCGCAGACCATGGAAGATTTGCTCGAGCAGGCCGTTAAGATTCAAAGAGCCAGCATTGGTCAGGATGGCCGCCCGGCCATAAACGGTTTCTATTATGAAATTAAAGAGGCTTATTTCTCTATTCCGTTCCTTACTATGTACGGCGCTTATTTGCTCGGCGAAAAAGACGGCGTTTACGATCCTACCGATGTCGGCTTAGCCAATGAAGGCGCTATCCGGGGAGCAAAATTCTTAAGATCTTTGCGCGACGAAAAGCAGTACGGTCTCATCAAAGCTGGGTGCTCCGAGAGCATTTCGCGCACTTTGTTTTATGATGGCACAGCGGCTGTTATCGTAAACGGTCCCTGGATTTTGCAGGAATTGAAAAATCGCAACAACGATCCCGCCAAAAAGCATATCGACTATGTGGTCGATCCCTTCCCTGTCTGTAAAGACGGCAGCGAACCTCGTTCGATAGTCGGTTTGCAGGGGCTGATGCTCAGCAAATTCAGCCGCAACCCCGAAGGTGCTTTGAAACTGATGGAATTTTTGTGCGAAACCGAGCAAATGTGCGAGATCAGCAATGCTTCGGGCCGTCCTCCCGTAACAAATGCCGCTTTGGCCCGCATTACTGATAACGTTGACATTATGACATTCGCAACCGTGTGCCAGAGCGGTATCCCGATGCCCTCTCACCCCGCCTGTCAGCAGATTTGGGAACCTGCTAAACAGAGCTTTGAGCTTATCGCCAATGGTGAGGTAGAAGCGGAAAAGGAAATGCCCAGTCTCACAGCGCGAATCAAACAAAATATCGTTTTGATGATGGAGTAGAGCGATGAAAAAACATTCTGCTCTTTTGCCGTATTTTTATTTGGCACCCGCTCTGCTTTTGCTGGGCGTGCTTTGCCTGCTGCCCAATCTCTATTCCGTGTATTTGGCTTTTACTAACTATTCGCTGTACCATTACAGCAATTATGAATGGGTAGGCCTGCGCAATTTCATGCGCATTATCAGCGGTCCTGAGACTAGGACTTTTATCCGGGTTTTTGCCTGGACTATCGTCTGGACATGCGGTTCGGTATTTTTAAGCCAGGCTATAGGCATTATTTTGGCGGTTCTGCTGAACAATAAAGACCTAAAAGGCAGCAATATTTACCGCACCCTTTTTATTTTACCTTGGGCTATTCCCGCTTTCATCTCGGTGATGATGTGGCAAGGGCTGCTAAATACCGAATTCGGAGCTATCAACCGCATTCTCGGAGCTCTGCATTTAGATACTTTGATAGTCTTCATCTGCGGTCTGTTCGGCTGGGAAGTCAGCACGCCTATCTCATGGCTGGAAACGCCGGGCTTTGCGCATATTGCCGTGCTGACGGTTAATGTATGGCTGGCCTTCCCCTTCCAGCTTACGGTATGCCTGGGAGCTTTGCAGTCGATCCCTACCGACGTCTATGAAGCAGCTTCTGTTGACGGCGCCAGCCCTCTGCGCCAATTCCGCAGCATTACGCTGCCGCTACTGCGCAACTCATTGCTGCCGGTGCTCATCTCAAGTTTGGCCTTTAACTTTAACCAGTTCACCGCTATCTATTTGCTCACCTACGGCGGACCGCCTATTCCGGGGAGCGAAGCTGGAGCTACCGATATTCTGATCACTTACTCCTACAAGCTGGGCTTCAACCTCTTCCAGTACGGTTTAGCTTGCGCTTATGCGATCTTCATCTTCTTTATCGTAGCTACTCTTTCTGGCATCAACTTCAAGATGACCGGCGCTTTTGACGAGGTGGATTAAATGGTTAAGCAGCGTAATCCTTTAAAAGTTTTGCTTTTGCACCTGATTCTGATCTTCTTCGTGGGCATCACCATTATGCCCATCGTGCTGGTCTTCGGCTCTTCGCTGGATGCCAATGCTACTATGAACTCTAAGACTCTGTTTCCCAGTTTCGCGGAAATGAGTCTGACCAATTACAAACGTTTGTTCACTGAAACCAAGTATCTGCGCTGGATTCTCAATACGGTTATCGTAGCATCATTGTCCAGCATCATCGCTTTAGCGGTGACGGCTGTGGCCGGCTACGCCTTTTCGCGTTTCCATTTTTATGGGCGCAAGCATGGTCTGATGTCTATGATCTTGCTGCAGATGTTTCCCGCAGCTATGGCTATGGTGGCCATTTTCCGCTTGCTGCAATACTTGGGCAACATCACTGGCGGCGCTGTCGGCCTCAACTCTCTGCTGGGGCTGTCGTTGGTCTATATCGGGGCGGGCATACCCTTCAATACCTGGATGATCAAAGGCTATGTGGATTCTCTGCCCAAAGAGCTTGAAGAATCGGCACTCATCGACGGGGCCACCCCTACTCAGACTTTTGTCAAGATCATCCTGCCTCTGTTGGGACCGATTTTGGCGGTAGTGGCTATCTTCAATTTTATCTCTCCTTATAGCGACTTCATTTTCCCCTCGGTTTTGATGTTTGAGGAGAGCAAATATACGGTAGCTACCGGTATGCAGAGCTTTATCTCCGGAAACTTCTCCACCAACTGGACCTTGTTTACCGCTGGTTCCATCGTAGGCGCTATTCCCATCATGCTGCTGTTCTTTGCCCTGCAGGGCTTCCTTGTGGAAGGTCTGACCAAGGGCGCGGTCAAAGGTTAGTCATTGAAACTGACATGGCTGTGTCAGAAGTTGCTGCAGTTCAGTCAGACACAGGGATGTCTGGGTCAGATGCTGTCACAGTTAAGTCGGGGAACAAAGCTCGTAGTTCAGTACTTGACATAGTTATGTCCTATATTGACATTGTCCAAACAGATGTCAGAAGGCATTGCAGAGCCCTCTTAGCGGCGGCGCTCTGCAGTGCTTTTTTCTTGGCTGGGGTATCCTCCCCCACCCTGGCGGATACGCTTTACGAACAGCCTTATTATAAAAATCAGGCTTATTTCGAATCTTATTGCCAGGCTGTGCGCTATTACAACAGCCAGCTTTCAGAAAAGCAAGTTTCCTCTATAGCCCAGGCTATTTTGCACTATTCTTATTACTACGGTTTGGATCCGCGCTTGGTGGTGGCACTGATCGCTTGCGAATCTAACTTCAGACCCAAGGCGGTGTCGTCTGCTGGGGCTGTAGGCTTAGGGCAGCTGATGCCGGGGACTGCCCGCGAGGAAGGCGTCAACCCCTACGACGCACAGCTGAATATTCATGGAGTCTGCCGGGTGCTCTGCGGTCATCTGAAGCGCTACGGCGATCACGGAGAATATATGCGCACAGGTTATTCTCATAGCTTGGAGCTGGCTCTGGCGGCGTACAATGCCGGGCCGGGGGCGGTGGAAAAGTATGACGGAGTGCCACCCTATCCTGAAACGATCAATTATGTTAGTAAAGTGCTGAGTGAGTATAGGCGGTTGCTGGGGCTACAGTAAGAGGGGCTTTGCTAACCATGTCCGCGCAGGGCTGTGCTCAAATTCGCTTATTGCGCGAACAGTAGCTGCGCTAACTGGTGTCTGACATGCGTCAGGATTATTTGTTTTTATGTTGTGTCATGTCAGACGTTTTTCTGACAGCGTTCGCAACTGAAAAATATTTAAGATTGTAATTGTATGTTCTATATGCTAGTATAAGTTTGGTGCTGCCATGACGGTAGACGGTTGCCCTCTCGACAAAGAGGGCCTTTGACCCTCTGATTATTGGAAACCCGTAAGGGAATCTGACGAAAGGAGGGCTAAAGAGATGCTGACCATTGAAAAACTAATAGCAATCTTAAGCTTTGGCTTAACTTGCTTCGGTGTCGGTCTGGCGCTGGGTTTAGCCCTCGCAGGCTGAATCAATAGAAAGCAAATGACCGTCCCAACCCAAAGGTAACGGTCATTTTGTGATCAACACTTATTAGGGCAACCGTCTATCGGTAGCACTTTTTTATTATAACGTGGGTATATGCGGCTGTCAAATCGGCGGATGTGCGCAGCACATTGTCTTTGGGCGTTTATCCTTGAACCTGCTCTCTCTCTCTTTCTCTTATAGTTGCTAATAGCTAAATGCACACTTTCAGTCCCTGTGCAAAAAAAGGAAAATGTCTCTGCAACGAAAAGTATTACTTTTGGGTTCCGAATTTTTTATTATTGCGAAAAAGCAAAATAAGCAAAAGCAAATTAAGGAATTATTGATATGAAGATGAAAATTTGGCGCGGCCTCTTGATCTCAGCTGCGCTTTTACTTACTTCTGTATGTCCGGCATTCGCCCAAAATTATGGCCCTACTGCCAGCACCATGGCGGAAGGTATGGCTGCCTATTACGCTGGTGATTGGGAAGGCTGCATAGCCAAATTCAACAGCGTTCTGGACGAAAATCCTCAGGACACTTTAGCTTTGGCTTATATTCTCGATGCGTCGTTCCGCCAGAACAACGTGGACGGCATCATAAACAAGTACGAACTGGCCTATATGGCCAGCGGCGAAGCTGCTGACGCTCACGCTCAACTGGGCATGGCCTATTTCCTGCGCGGCATAGTCAACCGCAACGCTTTAGACGACTCTCTGAGCGAATTGCAGAGCACTATCCGCGACGATCCGCAATGCGCTATGGCCTATACCGGCATAGGTATGGTTTATTTCCAGAAGCGCATGATGCCCCAGTCTAAGGGTTATTTTGTGCGCGGACTGCGTCTCAATCCCCACGATGTGCTGGCCATGGATCGTCTGGGCAACATCGTTTTGGTCGATGAAAAGAAGCCCGCCGAGGCTTTGGAAATTTACGAGCGCATGGTCGAAGAGCTGCCTACTTATCCGGATGGCCACTTCTTCTGCGGCTCAGCTCTTTTTGACCTGGGACGCTACGAAGAGGCTCTGACTTACCTCAAGCGCTGCGCCGAACTCGATCCCAAAGGCTATACCCAGGGGTACGACGCCTTGACGCTGTCCGGGGAAACCTATATGCGCCTGAACCGCATGGATGAGGCGAAAGCTATGTTTGAGCAGGCCTTGAAGGTTTATCCTGAGAGCAATTACTGCAAATATAAGATTCAGACCATCGACAATCCCGAACTGCGCAAGCAGCCGGCCCCCCAGGACAAGAGGAGGGATACGGTGCTGAAGACGCACGACACCAGCCCGGAAGCCGGAGAAAAGCCGGCGGAAAAGACCGAGGGCGAGGTTAAACAAGCAGAATAGAGTTAGCCTTTGTGCAAAAAAGAAAGCGCGTGCCGTAGGCAAGTGCTTTCTTTTTTTTGCTTGAGTGACGGACAATATGAGAGCCTATAACCACTTAAGCCGCTTAAATAGCGCTATCAGTCCTAGAGTAAGGGTCAGACATAATACGATTAGCAGGGGGTAACTGTATGGCAGGGCTAACTCGGGCATGTACTGGAAGTTCATGCCATACCAGCCTACGATAAGCGTCAGCGGGGCGAAGAGGGCCGTCACCACGGTGAGCACGGTCATGATGCGGTTTTGATGAATGTCCAGATACATTTTGGACAGATCGCGCATCTGCATAGCCTGTTCCCGCAGGGAAGCGGCTTTATCGCGCAGTTTCTCCACGCGGTTGTAAAAGAGGCGAAAATAGCGCAGATTATCTTCGGCAAAGAAACCGTTTTCGTTCTCCTCCAGCACTTCGGCGAAATCCTGTAAATGTTCCAGGTAATCATCCAAATCGCGCAGATCGCTGCGTATTTCGTTAATTCTTTCGTGATCGGTTTTCCCGGAATAATCGTTGTGGATGGTTCTTTCCATAGCGTCCAGTTCGCGCTCAATGCCGGTCATAAAAGCGGTGTCGCCGCTGATGAGCAGCAGCAAAAAATCGTAAAGAAAGCGCTCTAAGCTGGGCTTGCGCCAGCGCTTGCTGTTTTTGATAGTTTCTACGAGCTTGGCCGCAGTGCCGCTGGCGTCGATAAAAATAATGCCGGTTTCGTCTAAAGCAAAGGCGAACTTAGTGCCTTCTTCGGCGAGGTTGGCGCGGTCTGGTTTGCGGATGATTCCGGTTATCGAATCGTAATTGACCTCGGCCTGCACGTCTATGGCCTGAGCGGGTTCAGCTTCTATATCTATGCCCATGTCAAATGTGCTGCGCTGGGCGGCCCATTCTTCCGGGGTGAGCACGCTGACGAATTGCCGCTTAGTCTTTTTGCCTTTTGCTAGTTCTACTAAGGTCTCCTGGATGGCGTAACGCAAAAGAATGTCCTTTTATGCCGACGGCATTAAATGTGATTGGAATGTCTGATTTCTTTTATTTCGGCTTTTATACCTGGTAATATTAAACCGCTTTAAAAGGCGCGGAAAATAGTTTACTATGGCTATATATAAAGGTTTCTAAGGAAGCGCTGATTCATAGCATTACGCTTAATTACCAATATTAGTGCTTCCTTCTAAACTGATAAGAGGGACGCACAAGCCATGACCGATAAAGTACAGACTGCAGCCGGCAAATCTTTATGGAGCACTCTCAGAGAGGACGGACGGCAGGAGTGCCGTCTCTGTCCGCGTCACTGCCGCATGAAGGAAGGACAGCGCGGTTTTTGCTTTATCCGCCAGAACCAGCGCGGCAAAATCGTTAACACCGCCTATGCCACCAGTTTAGGCTTTCAGATCGATCCCATCGAGAAAAAACCGCTCAATCATTTCTATCCCGGCACTACGGCTTTGTCTTTCGGTACAGCGGGTTGCAATTTGGGCTGCACATTCTGTCAGAATTGGCATCTCAGCCGGGCCAAGCAGGTGGAGGAGAGCAGTTCAGCGGTCAGACCTGAAGTTATTGCTGCTGCAGCGAAGCGTCACCATTGCCAATCTGTGGCCTTTACCTATAACGATCCCATTATTTGGGCCGACTATGCCATGGAAGTGGCTCAGGCCTGTCATGAATTGGGAGTGCAGACTGTCGCGGTCAGCAACGGTTATATGGAGCCAGAACCGCGCCGTCAATTCTATGCGCACATGGATGCCGCCAACATTGACCTTAAAGCCTTTACCGAAAGTTTTTATCGGCGTTACTGTTTGGCCGATCTGCATACGGTAATGGATACGCTGGTTTACATTAAAAAGGAAACGAATGTCTGGTTAGAGATCACCACGCTGATTATCCCTGGTCTTAACGACAATCCTGAGGAAATGAAACAGCAAAGCCGCTGGATGGTCAGGGAGCTGGGGGAGGATGTGCCTCTGCACTTAACGGCTTTTCATCCGACATTTCGCATGACGGACCGAGAGGCGACTCCGCTGGAAACGCTTTTAGGCCTGCGCCAAATTGCTTTAAGTGAGGGTCTGAAATACGTGTATACCGGCAACGTGATGTCGCCGGAAACACAATCAACTTACTGCCCGCGCTGCGGAGAGCTATTAATAGAGCGCCATTGGCATCGCCTTGAGGCTAAAAAATTGCCAAACGGCAAGTGTGCTAAGTGCGGCTTAGCGCTGGCGGGACGGTATGCTTAATGCGGTATTTCTCCCAATTTTAATTTAGATTTTTGCGGTAGAAATCTGCTAGTTTGCTGATAACTTGATCTACATATTCCGGCACATAATAGAGCTGAATGTGAGTCGCTCCCGGGACTAAGAATAATTCTTTATTATTCGTTCCGACAGCTTTTTCTAAAGCTTCTTCGGACATGTACAGTGAATCTGCTTCGCTTCCCGCTATCAGGAGCAGAGGGGCATTAATTAAATTGAGATGGTCCATAGCGTCCCAACATATTAGTTCCATTTGACTGCTGGCCGTATAGGCGAAGGTTGAATTGGGATGGCGGTGAGTTTTTCCGTAGTATAACATGCCCTCGCGGTAAAGATCGGTGCTTATTTTAGCAATATCTTCGTCGCGCAGAGCGTCAAAATCTACGTTGCCTGTTAGCGGAGTTTTATCGGTTTTAAGCCCATTTTCCCGCGCTTCGCAAGCCTTTTGCAGGCGTTCCTGTATATCGGCGGGTTCTTCTTTGGCCATATAGCCATTGCGGCGCACTTGTCCAGTGTTAAACATGCTGACTGTCGCGACGGCTTTGAAGCGTTTATCGGATTTGGCAGCGTTTAAAGTATAGCCTCCGCCACCGCAAATGCCTAAAGCTCCGAGGCGCTGGCGATCAACGCCGGGATAAGCTGAGATGTAATCTGCCATTCCGTGTATGTCTTCGGTGCGAAAATAAGGTATGTCTTGGTGACGAGGTTCCCCGCTGCTTGCTCCTTGGAAAGAGGCGTCGGCAGCGATGGCAATAAAGCCCAGTTCAGCTAGTCTTTGAGCGTATAATCCGGCTACCTGCTCTTTGACGCCGCCATTAGGATGAGCTATGACGATAGCTGGATATTGCTCTTTAGGGCTGTAATTGGCCGGTGTGTAAACGTTAGCAGCTATTTTTAATCCGTGCAGTTCATACTGCACCGGATGAATATTGACTTTTCCCTGGATATTTTTAGTTATAGCCCCCTCATAAACCAAGCCAAAGGGATTGCTGTCATAAGGCTGGGCGGCGATGGGTGCCGCAGACATTCCTAAGGCTAATATCGAAGTAGCTATAAGATTGCGAGTTGATGGCATTAGCGTATGTCTCCCCTCAAGAATAATTAATTGTCAGCGATTATTGCAGCCTGTGGAAAACTTTTCTGCCCACAGGCTCGAGCCATTCGGCTGGGTGCATGTGAGTACCTTTTCTTATAACTTGATGAGAAACACTGAATTAAGCTGGGTTTCCCTAGCAAGTCTCTTGGCAGCCCGCAGCAGTTTGGGGAGTGGCATTATATAATTGTTCTGAAAATAGAATAGTAAAGAGGTTAGAGCTTATCATTAATAGAAGTATAATTTGAGCTGTACTATAGTTTTTTGTCTTATAGTACAATAGTGTCCCTTTGGAGGCTGCTATGGAGTTGTTGAATAGTGCCGGCAATATGTTAGAAACCTTAAACTTGACCATGGTGTATATCGCTATGGTCGGAATCGGAATTGTTGTCTGCCTGCTGGCCTCATTCCTTGGCGGAGACGACGGCACTATAGGCGATGGGGGACATACGCCAGGTCTGATCATCAGCCCCATGAGCATGGCCACTTTCACTACGCTTTTGGGCGGCTTTGGATTAATTACTTACTCTGGCTTTTCGATGTCTGCTATTGCCAGTGTTTTGACTTCGATAGCTTGCTCGCTGGTATCGGTTAGTATATTTAATTATATCTTATTCAAGGTCTTCTGGAGCAGCGGCTCGACGATGAAAGCTGAAGAAATCGATGGTAAGATAGGTGAAGTTTATACATCGATCCCGGAAAACGGAGTAGGGGAGATCATTTATCGCGATTCACTGGGAGTTCGCCAAAAAAGGCCGGCCCGCAGCAGCGACGGACAAACAATCCCCACCGGAACCTCGGTCGTGGTGAAGAGCTCGGTCGACGCTACGCTGATCGTGGATAAGGCCCCGGATAATTCAGGCCTGAAAAAGAAATAAGCTACTTTATTATTGTTATCATTGATAGGGGCAGCAAACGCTGATTGTTAGGTGTTTGCAGTTTATATTACGGCGGGGGTGAGAAACAGAGGCAGGCGAAGAGGCGCAAATTTTATTGTTAAAAGCTCTTAGCGCAGCTGTTCATTATTGTGAACGGCATGTTAGGCGCTGTTTATTTGGTCGTGTTTTAGGAGGTTAGCGGCTATGGCTGAAAATGGGATTTTACTCGGCATCCTAGCAATCTTTTTTGTACTGTTTTTAATAACTTTGGTCGTCACGAAGATGTACCAAAAAGGCGGTCCTAACGAAATCTTAGTTATCTCTGGTAGATCGGATCAGCCTCGCTTGGTTAAAGGAAGCGGTACCGTAGTAGTTCCTTGGTTAGAGCGTGTAGATCGTTTTTCCTTGGAAACCATGACCATTGAAATTTTGACACCTGAAGTTTACTCGTCTCATGGCGTACCTGTGATTATCGACGCTGTGGCCCAAGTAAAGGTCATGTCAGACGATATGAACACCATTCGTTTGGCTTTAGAGCGCTTTCTGTCCAAGAACCCCAATGAAATCCGCGAGATTATTAAGCAGACTTTGGAAGGTCACACCCGCGCCATCATCGGTCAGATGAGCGTAGAAGACATCATTACCGCCCGCGACGAATTCGCTCAGAAAGTAACCGAAGTATCTACCCGTGACTTGGCCAATATGGGTTTGTCCATCGACTCCTTCTCCATTAAAGATATTAAAGATAACCAGGGCTATCTGGCCGCTTTAGGTAAACCGCGTACGGCTGAAGTCAAACGCGATGCCGCTATCGCTGAAGCTATGGCTGCCCGCGACGCTCAGAAAGCCGCCGCTGCCGCCGGTCAGGAAGCTGAAATCGCCAAGATCGACGCTAAGACCCAGGTCGCTGATAAAGAGAGAGAATTCCGTATCAAGCAGGCTGGTTACAATAAAGAAGCCATGACCAGCGAAGCTGAAGCCGACCTCTCCTATGAACTCCAAAAGAACATTTCCGCTCAGGAAGTCAAGAAGCAGGAAGTTATGATTCAGGTCGTGGAGAAACAGCAGCTCATCGAAGTGGAGCGCCGCGAAGCTGAGCGCCGCGAAGTCGAGCTGGTGGCCACGGTTAAGAAACCCGCCGAAGCTGAGCAGTATCGCATTCAGACCCTGGCCGAAGCCGAGCAGTACAAACTTAAAACCACGGCCGCTGGTGAAGCTGAAGCTAATCGCCTCAACGGTTTTGCTACCGCCGACGTTAAACAAAAAGCCGGTGAAGCTGAAGCTGCTGCTGAGAAAGCCCGCGGTTTGGCCAACGCTGAAGTTGACCGCGCTGTCGGTTTGGCCAACGCCGAAGTTATTCGCGCCAAAGGTTTAGCCGAAGCCGAAGCCATGAACAAGAAAGCCGCAGCCTGGGGCTCCTACAACCAAGCGGCTATTATGCAGATGCTCATCGACCGTATGCCGGAAATTGCTTCCGCTATCTCCGCGCCTTTGGCTAAGACCGACAAGATCGTGATGATCAACTCCGACGGCGCTGGCGGCGGTGCTTCCAAACTGACCAAAGACGTTACCAACTGCGTGGCTCAGCTGCCTGCGGTTCTCGAGGCGCTTACCGGTGTCGATGTCGCCGAATTGGTTAAACAGGTACCCGGATTAGGTGAAAAATTGAGCAAAGCTTCTACACCTCTGCGTATGCCCTCTGCCCCTGCGATGACGGCTCCTCCCGCAGCTCCGTCCATTTCTTCACCTCACATGCTCAACAAATAAGGTTTAGCTGACAGACAATATACTGCGAACAAATAAAAGCCCCTGGATTATATTTGATCCGGGGGCTTTATTGTTTTATGCGCTTTAGTGGCAAAGCACTTACCGAGTAGTGATTATGCGGAAAGATACCGCAGTGTGCGTAGGTAGGTTATTTTAGGCGGCTGGACGCCAGGCTTCAATAGGTTTTGAATACTGCAGCGGCAGCCTGTGCTGTTTTATAGCAGTGCCAGAGTTTGGAGAGGATTAGCAGCGGCTTTCACCTTTTCGGCGGCAGCAATGATCAGGCCGTTTTCATCGATGATATAGGTGGTGCGCACCACGCCCTTGGATACCTTGCCAAACATTTTCTTTTCGTGCCAGACATCGTAAGCCTGAATAGCCTGCAGCTCGGGATCGGCCAAAAGCGTAAACTTAAGGCCGTATTTGTCGGCAAATTTGCGGTGAGAGGCAGTGCTGTCTTTGCTTATGCCGACGATTGTGGCATTTTTGGTGCCAAACTGTTCGAGCAGCTCGTTAAATCCGCTGGCTTGTTGGGAACATCCGGCGGTATTGTCTTTAGGGTAAAAGTATAAAACTACTCTGCGTCCTCTATACTCTTGTAGAGTATGGATAGTGCCGTCTTGATCTGCTAAGGTAAAATCTGGGGCTGGAGTGCCTGGAGTCAGCATGATTAGTTCTGAGCTTCAGCTTTCCAGAGTGAGTGCAAATTGCAGTAGGCATAGACCGCTTCAACTTTTTCACCCTCGCAGATGGCAAATTTGGCTTTGGGTTCGCTGCCCGGCTTGAGTACGCGGCGCTGATTGCCGCAGCAGGTCTGCAAGGAAATCCATTCGATGTAATGCTCAGGAAGCATGGGGTGAGCTGCGGAGCCGACACTGACTTCAACGATATTGTCTTTCACCGTGAAAACGGGAATATGCTTTTCTTTGGAAGCTTCGACGGTTCCGGCTTCGATCTCTTTCATCTTTTGGCCGCAGCACATCACGGGCACGCCGTTGTTCTTAACGTAGGCGACGATGTTGCCGCAGTGTTCACAGATGTAAAATTTTTGCTCCATGTTTACCTTTCCTCCGTAATAATGAGCGCTGCCGGCGGAGTCACCGGCGCACGAAATTATTATAAACGTTCGCAGAAATAAAGAAAAGAGGCATTATTTATAATAACGTTATTTTTAAGATATTGGAAACCTCAAGATAATATTGTATTATAAATTAATAAAAATTTGATAAAAAATAAGATCATTTAGTTAGCGATTAGCTAACTTGCTAACCATATAACGCACAATAATTGCATTTAAGGTGATGTGGCCGCGATTGTTTTGCGGAATATAATATATATTGATACATTAGTCTCGATTAAACGGAGGTCGTATGGTAAAACAGAGGATCAAACGCGGAGCGGTACTGATTATGACCATGATGGCCATCGTGCTTTCGTTTATGCTGCTGTCGGTGCTGCTGCAGACCACTGGAGTGGGGCAGATGAATACCCGCACGTTTTACGACCGCGAAGCGGCTTTGCAGGCCGCTCAATCTGGGGTGGATTACGCCACAACTAAACTGCAGGCCAATAATGGCTGGCGCGGTGACGACAATAGTGAATTTGGAAAACTCACAGACGGATTGCTGGTTAAAGAGGATAACGGCAATGTGGTGGGACTCATCAAAAACAGCGCCAACAGCATCTCGGCATTTCGCATTGAGTTTAATTACGAGATCACCAGCGTTGATTTGGAAACTGCCAAGAAAATAGAGAATAATCTGTTTTATAATGGCACTTCTTTTCTTTCTTCCGCTTTGCCCATCGATATGCCCTACGTAAGCCTCAATAATTTCGGCAACAGCGATCACGTTCTGATGTATAGAGCTAACGACAATGGCAAGGGAGTCAATTGCGAGGGCAATAAAGTCGTCAATTTAGAGCTTTTTGCACCGCAAAGCAAAGATAAAAATGATGCTCCTCTCCACTTGAGGAATTTTTCCAACCATGTTCCGGCCTATACTACCTGTCTCATCGTGGAAGGATTGGCCGGCAAAGGCCTGCGGGACTGCAAAGCTCCGGCGGACATCAACGACAATTTAGTCTTTCATGAAGACGCGGTGACGCGGCGGTATGTCGAAGTTTATCTAAATCAAAACTTTCGGGCTTTCAAAGGCTATGCCGCTTACGCTAAGGGCGAAATCAATTTAACGGTTAGAGACAAAGCCTTTGTGCACAGCGGCGGTTCCCTGTACTCCAACCAAAAATCAGAGGATGACGAGGACAAGAGCACTCTTCCCAATCCCGGCTATATGCGCAGCGATAATAACTTTAATGTTAAAAATTCTCGCGGCGAGAAAGGTACCTTAAACGCTTTTAACGGCATTGTTTTTGGTAAAAACCCTAGTTTTAATGAAGATAAAACCAAGTATACTTTTACCAATAATGCCGGCACAGAAAAGTCTTATACCTTTAGCACTGAGGGAAAAGCCAAAGAGGGGCTGAATGAGATGGAAGAACTCAAATATGAAGATGTCCCCCATACGGATACTAAAGATAAGAGCGACGAGGTTTGTATCCTGCCCGGGCTTTACGAGTGGCATAAGTCAGCGGCCGATTCCAATTATTACGAGCTGCGCTATTATGAAAGCGGACAATACAAGGTAGATGAAAAAACTCACGATCCCAAACCTCTGGCTGGGGCTTCCTATAAATTAGCTGTGGCCAGGGGAATGCTTACTGAAGAGCAGAAAAACTCTGGCAAATATGTGGAGGTCGCTCCTGAAGGCAAATTTGAATTTGTCACCGAGTCGGAGGTTTCAGCTGACGAACCTGCTGAAACCGAGCCAGGCGCAGGTGTGACGGAAAAAGTTAAGATAGATGTAACAAAAATAACCGAACCCACTTTATTTTTGAAAGGAAAGCTGTCCTGCGACGGCTCCTTGCTGGTCAGCAGCTATAAGGATGTTACCGATACTGCTGGTTTTGTGGATAAATGCCCGCAAGTAATTTTCGATGATTATAGCGTTTATAACGATAGCGGGGAGATTGATGAAGAGAAAAGTGAACCCGGCGTATTGACCGCTAAAAATGACATATTTTTTATAGCTTCTCTGAAGGGCAGTGGCTCAGCGATAACTAATGGCGGGGATGTCTATTTTGTGGGTAAAAGCGCCGTAGAAAGCGGTAGTGACGGGGTGGCTATCTATGGTAAAAACGTCAATTTGGAATCCATGGATATGATCGTCGATAGTATCTCCGGAAATGCCTTAAGTGCGAGTATGAACGGTTTTAAGGGCGTCGTTGATGGTAGCAATGTAAAGTTTCATCCCGATGCCAATGCCATGTTCGATATACTGAAAGGTCAGAACAACGATAAACTTAAAACGTATATAGAAAAGAATTATGGTATTACTGTGAAGACCAGCCGTGTCGATAATGAATCCGGTGGACACGGTAGGCATAAAGTAGAAAAATATAAAATTACTGTCTGGACGGAAGGTACTGATGCGCGGAAGTACACAATTATTGCCCAAAAAAACAAGTATGGATATAAAGATATGTGGATTTGGGATCATAGAGGCCGAGGTGCCTGGGTATATAATATGTATTTCCCTTTATCTGCTGTCAAAGACGGTTTGGGTGATGAAGTCGATCAAATGATCAAGAAGTTTGGCCAGATGGCCTACGGCGATCAGCGCATCAGCGGAGCTATTTACGCCCAAGAGAATTTCAATGTGAACTTAAATGGCAAATACAAACTGTTCGTGCAGGGAGCTGTTCATGCCCGCAAAAACATAACCGCTAAATGTTCAGGTATAGACTTGGATTACGACGAAATGTACGTGAGCAAGCTGCTGGATACCAACGGTGTGTTAAGCCGAGATCTTTGGAACTGCTGGTAGGCGGCGCGCTAAGAGCCGAATATCACTGGATAAAAATGGGCGGCTTTCTCAGTTTGGGAAAGCCGTTCATTTTTTTTATTTTGCTCTTGACATAGCTAATTGAAAGTGCTATTATCTCCTGGCGTTCGGGACAAGGTTCTGAACGGTCGCC
>JAUNIO010000014.1 GCA_030535355.1 bacterium
GGAGATGTCGCGGCTGCGACAGAGGGGGTGCCCAAGACTGTTGGGGAATCGAGGTCTAGCGTATGTGATGTGCCTGCTTGTACGCGGGCATGAATGTAGCGATAATTGTATATGAGTTAACATTTCCAATGTCATCGAGCCTTAACTAAATGACATTGCCCTTAAATGATGCAATAGGTTTATTTGCTTATTTTAGAAAAATTCTTTTATGCTAAGAGTATTTTTTCAACATGTAGCGTATTGACAAAGAATCCATGAAGCTTAGGCTTCTGGATAGTTACGGCATGATAATACGAAAATTACTTTTAAGCAACTATCGCAATTACAAAAACTTGGAGCTGAGTTTAAGCCCAGGTATAAATGTGATAAACGGCGATAATGCTCAGGGTAAAACGAATTTATTAGAAGCTATATACTATCTGGGAACGTTAAAAAGCTTTAGGGTTCGCAGTGAAGCAGAACTCATATTCTGGGAACAGGAGTGGGCAAGTATTACCGCTGATTTTGTTCGTCCTTCTGGAGAGAACTGCCAGCTGGAAGTGCGGTGGGCTCACAATCTCAAGGGCAAGTGGGAACGCCGGGTCAAACGCAACGGAGCTGGGCTCAATAGCTTGGCCGATTTTTTGAGCGAAGTGCCTTTAGCGCTCTTTATCCCTCAGGACTTGGCTCTGGTGCAGGGTGCTCCTGATGGCCGGCGCCGTTATTTAGACATTTTGCTGTGCAAAAGTTCAGCGCGCTACCTGCGTACATTGGTGCGTTACCAACAAGTATTGCGTCAGCGCAACGAATGGCTGAGACGGTATGAGCGGCGCTCTCACATTCAGGAGCTGGATGTCTGGGATGAACAGCTTACGGTTTTAGCTGCATATTTAGTAAAGGAACGTGAGAAGACTGTAAGCCAGCTTGGCTCTGTGGTCAACGAAGTTTTCAATGCTTTGGCGAATACAGAGGCTGACTTGCAGTTAAACTATCGGGCCAGCCTGCTGGGGGAAGCCGATGAAATGCTGGAGGCTTTGCGAAATAAACGCGAAGATGAACTGATTCGCCGTTTAACCCTTCTCGGCCCGCACCGCGATGATATAATTATAAAAATGAAAGGACGATCACTCAAACAATGCGCTTCTCAAGGGCAGCAGCGCAGCGCAGCTTTGGCTATGCGCTTAGCGGAAGCCATATTGATGGGCAGGATTAACGAAAATCCCGCGATAGTTTTGTTAGACGATTGTTTTTCAGAGCTGGACCAAAAGCGCTGTCACCGTTTGTTTGATTATCTGGATACTTTAGGACAAGTTATTTTAACTTCAGCGAACCGTTTAGAATATAAAGGGCGCGCTTCTGTAAAGGAATATATTGTAAATGAAGGGACAATACTTGCCATTTGAGAAGGTAAGCTTATCAGGAGCCAGTCAAGAGGAATAGACTAATGAGAATTGCCATGTTTTCCGATTGTTATTTCCCCACAATCAATGGGGTTAGCACATCGATTAAGGTTTTGACGCAAAGCCTTCTTGACAATGGCCATCAAGTGCTGCTCGTCATTCCCGACCATCCCAACGCTTTACCTGAAAGCGATGCTTTTTTTGGCAGTGGAGTGCGCATTTTGCGCGTTCCTTCGAAAGAATGCAAGTATCATCCCGATAACCGCATAGTCAGTCCCGGTATGTTTTACAAATGGGAACCTTTGCGCGAATTTAGCCCGGAAGTTATTCACATTCATACTCCATTTGAAATGGGAAAATGGGGGATAAAGTGGGGCAAAAAAATGCGGGTCCCCTGTGTGTTTACTTACCACACTATGCTCGAGCAGTACGTTCATTATGTTAAGATGCCGCATTTTATAGCGGTTCTATATGCCCGCCGCATGAGCAAAAGTTTCTGTAATAAATGTCAGGCCGTTATTGCTCCCAGCCGTTATGTGGCTAATTATCTCTCTTCTAAACTTCGCGTAAAACGCCCTATCAGAGTGATTCCTACAGGTGTGCCCGCCAATATGTTTACCGGCGGCGATATGTGCGAAGCGGCTAAGTATGTGCCCAAGGTAGGCGCAACCCACTTGCTGTATGTGGGCCGCTTAGCTAAAGAAAAGAATCTCGATTTTATTTGGCAAGCTTTTGCTACTCTGCGCCCACGCTATTCGGCTTTGCGCTTGCTCATTGTCGGTGACGGCCCTTACCGCGAATATTTGGAAAATCTTACTAAATTAATGCAATTAGGGGACAGCATTATCTTTGTAGGCTGGCAGCCGCGGGAATATCTGAAACATTTTTATGCTTTAGCGCGCTGTTTGGTTTTTGCTTCGCAAACTGAAACTCAAGGCTTAGTGCTGACTGAAGCTCAGTCTGCCGGTGTGCCTGTTGTGGCTATTCGTTCCGGCGGTGTCGAAGAATCCGTGCGCGATGGCGCTAGCGGTTATTTGGTTAATCCCGGCGATCTTAATGGATTTATAGAACGCATAACCCGTGTCATTGAAAACGGGGACATTTTTATCTCTATGAGCCGTGCAGCCCGCGCTTGGGCTAACCAGTTTTCCTGTGAACAAATGGCGATACAAGCTTACAACTGTTACCGCGAAGTCACAGAGAAAAAATGACATTAGAGAAAGCGCTAAACTTCGAAATACATTGGCATTTTTAATATTCAATAATAAAATAAATCATAATTAATTTATAATATAGATGATACCTGCTGAAGTGAGAGCTAATCTTGTTTTTAGCAGGTATTTTTAATTTTTGTGAAGAAGAATTATAATTAAGAAGATTAATTAGGTTTGTTTCCTTAGGTTTGTGTTTGTAAATATTAGATAAATAAATCATTTTTAATTTTATATTATAATCTCATATTACAGCTCCCTGCCTGAGGCATTGTTATCGACAAAGTTTATAAGGGGGCGTTTTTATGGTTTAAGAAGTTTTATGGAGGGCCTATGGATTTCCAAGAGGCAAAGGATAATGCTGCCAGCACCGATGAAGAGAGCGGTCTTGAAGCAGCGGAAAACATAGAATCTGTCCCTGCTGCTGATTTTGTTGAAGAAAATGCTGAAAGCGTAAGTGCAGTAACTGCGGAGTACGGCGAAAACGAAATCCAAGTCCTAAAAGGGCTGGAGGGCGTCCGCCTGCGTCCGGGCATGTATATCGCCGATACCGAATTTCGCGGTTTGCATCATATAGTTTTTGAAGTAGTAGATAATTCTATAGATGAATGTTTAGCTGGCGTTTGCAATCATATCCGTTTAGATATGCACGCTGACGGTTCGATAAGCGTTACCGATAATGGGCGCGGCATTCCTGTGGGTATTCATCCCACTGAAGGAATACCCACAGTGCAGGTGGTTATGACCCAGCTGCACGCTGGCGGTAAGTTTTCAGGAAAAGGCTATAAAGTATCTGGCGGTCTGCACGGTGTGGGCGTGTCCGTTACTAATGCGCTTTCTACGCGCTTAATCGTAGAGGTGCGCCGCGAGGGCAAGCGCTATGTCCAAGAATTTGCCAAAGGCGAAATAGTCGGGGGCTTGCGGGAATATAACGATAACTCTCCATTTTTCGGGGTTGAAGGCGAAACGGGCACCAAGGTAACATTCTGGCCCGATCCCGAAATTTTCACTGAGACTACGGAGTTTTCTTTCGATACTTTGGATGCCCGCCTGCGGGAGCTGGCTTTTTTAAATCGCGGTCTGACTATAGATATCGCTGAAGAAGCGACGGGCCGTGCCAGCCACTATTATTATGAGGGCGGCATCAAACAGTTTGTCGAGGTTTTGAATAAAGGCAAAGAAACGCTGCACCAAATTTTTTATTTGGATAAAACCGTAGATGGTTCTGAAATTGAAATCGCTTTCCAGTACTGCACTTCAGCCAGCGAAAACTTGCATTCTTTTGCCAACAACATCAATACTGTAGAAGGCGGCTCACACGTTACCGGTTTCCGTACGGCATTAACTCGGGTCATCAATAATTACGCCCGTCAGCATGGGCTGCTCAAAGAAAAAGAGGACAATTACAGCGGCGAAGATACCCGCGAAGGTCTGACGGCGGTAATATCGGTCAAACTGCCCGATCCGCAGTTTGAAAGCCAAACCAAGATTTCCCTGCGCAACCAAGAGATCAAAACGGCGGTGGATCGCCTTTTTGACGAATGTTACAGCACATTTCTCGAGGAGAATCCCCAGGCTGCTAAGGCTATCTGCCAAAAATGCTCTGTGGCCCAGAAAGCCCGCGAAGCTGCTAAACGGGCGCGGGAAACTGTGCGGCGCAAGGGCTTGCTGGATTCTACTTCAATGCCCGGCAAACTGGCCGACTGCTCCAGCCGCGATCCCAGTATCTGTGAGCTGTTCGTAGTCGAAGGTGATTCGGCTGGCGGATCGGCTAAGGAAGGGCGCAACCGTCATTTTCAGGCTATTTTGCCTTTGCGCGGCAAAATCCTCAACGTGGAAAAGGCCACTCCTGAGCAAATTTTTAAGAATGCTGAAATATTGGCCATGATTAAGGCTTTAGGCACTGGCGTTGACGAGCGCTTTGATATATCAAAGCTGCGCTACGATAAGCTGGTGATCATGACCGATGCCGATGTCGATGGCGCTCATATCCGTACTTTGCTGCTTACTTTCTTCTACCGCAAATTGCCAGAACTGATTCGCCAGGGTCACATTTATATAGCTCAGCCGCCGCTGTATCTGCTTACCAAAAACAAGAGGCGCGAATACGTCTATTCCGACGAAGAGCAGGAAAAAATGCTGGCCGAAATGGGAGAGGGCACGGAAATCCAGCGCTACAAAGGTCTGGGTGAGATGAATGCCGAGCAGCTCTGGGATACCACCATGGACCCCGAGCACCGTATTATGCGCTTAGTCACCATTGAAGATGCTGAAGCTGCCGATCGAGCTGTCGGTTTTTCTGAAGCTGAAGACAGCCCGGTTAAAACCGCTGAACAAGAGGCGGATGAGATATTCGAAGTGCTGATGGGCAATGAAGTGGCACCCCGCCGCGAGTTTATCGTTAAATATGCTCGCGAAGTTAAAAATCTGGATATTTGATCATGTTAGAAAATGAACGCATCTTAAAAGCTCCCATCGTCGATGAGATGAAAGAAGCCTACGTCGATTATGCCATGAGCGTTATCGTGGCGCGGGCTCTGCCCGATGTGCGCGACGGTCTGAAACCCGTGCATCGGCGTATTCTCTTCACTATGAATGAAGAACACATTACTTACGATAAAAAATTCCGCAAATCCGCGGCTACCGTAGGCAATGTTCTGGCTCGCTACCATCCGCATGGAGATGCAGCAGTCTATGATGCTATGGTGCGTTTGGCCCAGCCATTTAATACGCGTTATCCCCTGGTGGCACCGCAGGGCAATTTCGGTTCCATAGATGGCGATTCTGCGGCGCACATGCGCTATACTGAAGCTAAGCTGTCGCGCATTTCCAACGATTTGCTGCGCGATTTGGCCAAAGACACCGTTGACTGGACCCCCAACTTTGACAATACCTGCCAAGAACCCACGGTTTTGCCCACTGTGGTCCCTAACTTGCTGATTAATGGTTCTGAGGGTATTGCGGTAGGCATGGCCACTAAAATCCCCCCGCATAATTTGGGCGAGGTTATCGATGCTTCTTTGGCTTTGCTGGCCGATGAAAATGCTACGGTCGATGACTTGATGAAATATGTTATCGGTCCCGACTTTCCCACCGGTGCTTTGATTATGGGCAAACGCGGCATCCGTGATACTTATACCACAGGGCGCGGCTGTATAACTCAGCGCGCGGTCATGGATGTCGAGGAGATTCGCAAAGATAAAGATGCAATAGTTGTTACCGAAATCCCTTATCAGGTCAACAAAGCCGATATGCTGGTCAAGATCGCCGATGCCGTCAAAGCCGGGCGCATTGAAGGTGTAACCGATCTGCGCGACGAGTCCAACCGCGAAGGAATCCGCATAGTCATCGAGCTGGCCAAAAGTGCCCGTCCTAAAGTGGTCATGAGCCAGCTTTACAAGTACTCCGATATGGAGTGCAATTATAATGCCATCCTTTTAGCGCTGGTGGACAATGTCCCGCGTCTGCTGACGTTAAAGGAGATGCTGCAGCATTTCCTCAATCATCGCCGCAGCGTGGTGACCCGGCGCACTCAGTTCGATCTTAAAAAAGCCCAGGACCGCGATCACATAGTTATTGGCCTCCTGCAGGCTCTGGATCATATCGACGAGATTATTACTATAATTCGCAGTTCTTCTGATGTTGATAAAGCCCGAACAGCGCTGATGGAGCGGTTTGGCTTCAGCGAGCGCCAAGCCCAGGCCATCTTGGATATGCGTCTGCAGAGGCTGACCGGTTTGGAACGCCACAAGCTGGAAGATGAGCATCAGGAACTCCAGAATACGATCGCCTATCTGGAGGGCTTACTGGCCGACGCTCTCAAGATGAACGAAGTTATCCGTACTGAGCTTTTAGAAGTGCGCGCCCGCTACGGCGACGAGCGCCGCACTCGCATAGTTTTGGGCGTTGATGGCAGTGAGATGCGCGATGAAGACCTCATTCCCAACGTGCCCGTGGTGGTGACTATGTCCAATGCCGGTTACCTTAAGCGCGTTCCCATCGATACGTTTAAGACCCAAAAACGGGGCGGCAAGGGCATTAGCGGAACTGCTCTTAAAGAAGAGGATTTTCTGGCCGATTTCTTCGTCAGCAATACGCACAATTATTTGCTCTTCTTCACTAATAAAGGGCGCATGTACCGCATTAAGGTTTACGAAGTTCCAGAATTTGGCCGCAGCGCCAAAGGAACCAATGTGGTGAATCTGCTGAAACTGGGGGAGGATGAGCGCGTAGCCGCAGTCATCCCTCTGACTTCCCCGGAGCAAGAGGGCAGTTTAATCAGCATCACCCGCAAAGGTTTGATTAAGCGCACTTCGCTCGGCGCTTACCGCAATGTGCGCACTGCTGGATTAATTGCTTTGAAGCTGCGCGATGACGATGAGCTGGTCAGCGTGATGTTCTCGCCCCAGAGCGCCGAAGAGAGTGAAGAAGCCAGTGATAACGGCGAAAACAGCTCCGAAGAGGAAGCGGTGGACGCTGAAAATGCGGAGCTTGACGGCATGGAGGCTGATGGCGCAGAGGCTGAAGGCCCGGATACGGAGGCCGATGGAGCTGAAGAGAGCGAATCGGACGATGATCTTCCCAGCAGTGTGGGTTCTGGCAACGATTTGATGATCTTTACCCGCAATGGCCGGGCGGCCCGCATAAGCGAAGACAGCGTGCCGCTGCGCGGGCGGGCCTCTTATGGCGTTAAGGGCATTAAATTAGTGGGCGACGATGTCGTGGTTTCCATGGATCATGCCTCTAACGGCAATGAAGTGCTGGTAGTTACCGAAAAAGGTTTTGCCAAATGCTCGCGTCTGGAAGATTATCCCTGCAAGCGCCGTGGCTGGCAGGGTGTGCGCAACATCAGCGCCAGTCCCGAAGCCAAGGAGAAATTGGGCCATATAGCCGCCGTGCTGATGGTTAACTGCCATCGCACAGACCTAGAAATGGCCAATAAGAATCAAGAAGTTGAAGATGCTGAGGATGCCGTCGTCACCAATGTAGATTTTGATGGTTCAGTTTTGGAGAATGACGAGATCATGGTCTCTTCTTCTAAGGGAACTTTGATTCGCACCCGGGTAGCTGAAGTGCGTCTATGCGGGCGTTCTTCTATGGGCGTGCGTCTCATGCGCTTGGCTGAAGACGACATAGTCACCGCTGTAGCCCGCATTATTCCCAGCGAGGCCATTGCGGCTGAGGCCGAGCAGGACAAGGCTAACGTGCGGGCTATGAATGATGCTTTAGCGGGGGTAGTGGAAATGAGCGCTTCCGATCCGCGTTATCAGGAAAGTGAGACGGCAGAAGCTTTGCTAGCCGGCAGCAGCGATACTGAAGATACTTCGGAATGGGAGCTGCTCAGACGCGCAGAGGAAGAAGAGCAATAACTTTTGCTGAAGGTTTTGCTGAGGGGAGAGGCTGACGGTGGCAGATTCGTTTTCGCAGAAAGTACGCGATGAGGCAGCCCGGCGCAGTTTGCATAAATGCTGCCAAAAGCCCTTCCTTATGGCTATGCTTACAGGAGCTAAGTATTTTCGCCGCTATGGGCGCGTGGTTTGGCGTCTGGCGCACGGGGCTACAGTCCGCACGCTAATCGGCCTGCTTAAAGAGCTGGCCCTTCCTCATACGTGGCATCAGGAAGCCAATAAAGAGGGACGCCGCCAGTTTTATGTGGTTGAGCTCCCCGAGCTGCCTCAGAGCTATTACCGCCTGCCTCCTTTCAATGGCAGCTGCTGCCGCCGTTCCTGGATTACTGGTCTTTATTTGGTCTGTGGGGCGGTAGCTGATCCACACAAAGATTACTATTTAGCTTGGAATTCCGCCTCATGGGACTGCGCGTATCTTTTGTTAAACTGCTTAAGCGATGAAGGCTTAGAACCCAGTTTGGTTGAGAGAGAACACGGCCAGCTGGTATGCCTGAAGCGCGCTGAAGATGTGGGAGTCGCTTTATCTCTGCTGGGAGCTACTTTGGCGCGTTTGGAATTTGAAGATATACGCGCTGTGCGGGAGACTAGCAATGATTTGCACCGCTTAGTCAATGCGGAAACGGCTAATATCAAACGCATGGCCGATACAGCCGCCCGGCAGATTAAAAAATTACAGATTTTACAAAATAACTATATTTTAGGGGGACTTTCTGACAGTTTAACCGAAGTACTAAGATTGCGTTTAGAAAATCCAGATTTATCGTACCGTGAATTGGGGGAAATAATGACCCCTCCTTTGACGCGGGCGAGTGTCGGAAAGAAGCTGGCCAAGCTGGAAAAAATCGCCGATGAGCTAGTCGTACAGGCGGCGGACAGCCAAGAGTCAGCGGATTATTTTTCGGCTTCGGAATAAGATTTTGGTGATAGGCACGAACGCACAAGCCTTATCACCCACATATCGCTTGGATCGACCCCGGAGAGGGCGATTTTTGGAGGAAAACAATGGCTAAAACTCGCGTTGCTATTAACGGTTTCGGACGCATCGGCCGTCAGGCTTGCAAGATGATCATGGACAATTATGCGGACACTTTGGAAGTCGTCGCTGTCAATGACCTCACCGATCCCGGTACCTTGGCTCATTTAATGAAATATGACTCCACCTATGGTATCTATAACGGTACCGTGGAAGTCAAAGATGGCAATTTGGTCGTCAACGGCCAGACCATCAAGATCCTCGCCGAGAAGGATCCTAAGAATCTGCCTTGGAAAGAGATGAACGTTGATTTCGTGATCGAATCCACTGGTTTGTTCCGCGATAAGGAAAAAGCCAGCTGGCACATCGAAGCTGGCGCTAAGAAAGTCATCATCACCGCTCCCGCGAAGAATGAGGACATCACCATTGTTCTGGGCGTCAACCACGAGCAGTACGATCCCGAGAAGCACAACATCATCTCCAACGCTTCCTGCACCACCAACTGCTTGGCTCCTTTCGCTAAAGTGCTCAACGAGTTCTGCGGCATTGAAAAAGCCTTGATGACAACCGTTCACGCTTACACCAACGACCAGAAGATTCTCGACCTGCCTCACAAGGATTTGCGCCGCGCCCGCGCTGCTGGGCTGTCCATGATCCCCACCACCACCGGTGCTGCCAAGGCTGTGGCTTTGGTTCTGCCCGAGCTCAAGGGCAAATTCGATGGCTATGCCATGCGCGTTCCTACCCCTACCGTAAGCGTTGTGGACTTGGTCGCTGAAGTTAAGAATCCCAAGACTGCTGAAGAGATCAACAATGCCTTCCGCGAAGCCGCTAAAGGCGAGATGGCCGGTATTCTCGGCGTTTCCGACGAGCCTTTGGTTTCCGTGGACTTCAAGATGGATCCTCGTTCCAGCATCGTCGACAGCCCGAACACTATGGTTATGGGCAACATGGTTAAGATCGTTGCTTGGTATGACAACGAGTGGGGCTATTCCAACCGCGTTGCCGATCTGTGCAATTACATGGCCACTGGCAAGCTGCACGTTATCACCCGCAAGTAACTGATACTTAGCGCTAATTGAGAGCCCGGACGGATCGAGAGATTCGGCTGGGCTTTTCTGGCAAATTATGGCCTTTAATTTTTGGCCGCATTGGAGGAAAAATGGATTTCCAGACTATCGAAAATTACGATTTCACCGGCAAACGCGCTCTGGTCCGCGTCGATTTCAATGTGCCCCTTAAAGATGGAGTAGTAGGCGATGATACTCGCGTGCGCGCGGCACTTCCCACCATTAAGATGCTTTTGGATAAAGGCGCTTCCATCGTGCTCATGTCCCACTTGGGCCGCCCTAAAGGGGAGCGCAAAATGGAATACTCTTTAGCCCCAGTAGCTGCTCATTTGGGCAAACTGCTCGGCAGAGAAGTCAAAATGGCCCCCGATTGCGTCGGTGAAGAGGTTGAAGCTATGGCTAAGGGCCTCAAGCCCGGTGAAATCCTGGTGCTCGAAAATGTGCGTTTCTATGGCGAAGAGACCAAAAACGTGGCGGAGTTTTCTCAGAAATTAGCCAAATTGGGCGATGTTTATGTGAATGATGCTTTCGGCTCCGCGCACCGCGCTCACTCTTCGACGACTGGCGTTACCGAGTATTTGCCTTCTTTAGCTGGTCTGCTGATGGAAAAAGAACTCAACGAGCTGGGCAAGCTTATGGAGAACCCCGGCCATCCTTTCGTAGTGCTGTTAGGCGGCGCTAAGGTCAGCGATAAGATCGGAGTTATGGAAAACTTGATCGGCAAGGCTGATTATATTTTGGTAGGCGGCGGTATGGCCTTCCCCTTCCTGAAATCCCATGGTTTGGAGATCGGTACTTCTTTGTGCGATGAGGACCTCGAGGTTCCCAAGCGCATCGAGGAAAAGGCTGCCGGAACTTCTACTAAACTGATGCTGCCCGTCGATGTGGTAGCCGCTACGGAATTCGCCGAGAATGCCCCTCATGATGTTTACGATGTAGAGCATATACCCGCCGACAGAATGGGCCTGGATATTGGCCCTAAAACTGTAGCTGCTTATAAAGAAGTTTTGGCTACTGCGAAGACCATTTTCTGGAATGGCCCTATGGGCGTTTTCGAAAAGAAGCCCTTTGACAAAGGCACCCGCGAAATTGCTCAGGCTGTTGCCGATGCCGAAGCCCGCAGCGTAGTGGGCGGCGGCGACTCTGTGGCCGCGCTGAATCAGGCCGGTTTGGCTGATAAGATCACCCACGTTTCCACCGGCGGCGGCGCTTCGATGGAATTTGTAGAAGGCAAGCAGCTGCCTGGCGTGGTCGGCTTGTGCCAGGCAAAATAATTTTTGCTCTAGCTATTTACAGGAACTATATAAACCTGTTATTATAGACTTTCGGAGGAGTTATGCGTACCCCCTTATTAGCTGCTAACTGGAAAATGAATATGGCGCGGCGCGACGCCAAATTGCTAGTCGAAGACTTGTTAAAAGAAATTGCCGATGTCCGCGACAGAGATGTGGCCATTTGTCCGCCTTTCCATCTCTTGGCTGATGTTAATGATCTTATCGGCAGCCGTTCCAATGTTTATCTGGGTGCCCAGGATGTGTATTGGAAAGATTCCGGTGCTTTTACGGGAGAAGTTTCTTCGCCCATGCTGCGCGATGTAGGCTGCAAAATGGTGATTATCGGTCACTCAGAGCGTCGGGCTATGTTCGGCGAAACCGATGAAACCTGCCGTCTGAAGATTGCGGCGGCCCGTGAGCATGGACTTATTCCCATCCTTTGCGTTGGTGAAAGCTTAGAACAGTGTGAAGCTGGAAAAACAGCTGAAGTAGTCGCTTCCCAGCTTCGCGGTGCTTTGCAGGGGCAAACTTTTGAGTCCGGCAGCGATTTTGTGATCGCTTACGAGCCTATTTGGGCGATTGGCACCGGCAAGACCGATTCCCCCGAGAATGCCAACAAGACTATGGGCATTTTGCGCGATACTATAGCTGACATGCTCGGTGAGCGCATCGCTCAGCAGGTCCGCCTGCTGTACGGTGGGAGCGTCAAACCCGCGAATATCGCAGGTTTCATGGCTCAGCGCGATATCGACGGCGCTTTAGTTGGCGGCGCTAGTCTGAAAGCGGACAGTTTCTCCGCTATTGTAAAATATTAAGGGCTGCTTGGTTCAGTTCATTATAATAGCCTATTGGTTTGGGTAATTTAGGAGATATTATTCGATGTTTTTTGACTTCTGTTTGCGAGCTTGGTCCTTTTTAGGACAGACCCCTGCTGGTGATGTGGCCTCTCCGGCCGTCAGCACAACGGTTACCAACAGTGCGGCGGCGTCGGGTGGTGGCTTTGATTGGCTGCCCTACGTGCGCTACATTCTGATGGTGGTCTATTTTTTGGTCTGCGGCGGTTTAATTCTTATCGTCTTACAAAAGCATACCAAGAGTGACGGCCTAACCGGTTTAGCGGGAGCGGGCAGTGCTAATCAGAATTCTTACCACGGTAAGAGAAGCGCCGAAGAGAATATGAGTTTAGCTTCTAATTATTTAGCGGTTAGCTTTATAGTGCTTTCCATGGTTATTTCTTTGGTTATGCACTAGCTCTTAATCTTTGCCATAAAGCCAATAGATTTTGTTTGGCTCCACAGAGTTTGCTTTCGCAAGTGAACTTTGTGGGGCTTATTTAGGTTTAAGGTGTTTTGCAATATCGGCTATGCGTCTGATATGTATAGACTTCGCTGTGTGAACAGTACTTCGCTCAGTTTATTCAAATGACTCAACATAGCAGAATAATTAAAAGCGGGGAGCGGAATTAATCGGCACTGTGCTCAGTTTGGTCAGCAACCTCAGCATAGCGTAATTCTGCTAAGATGGGGGAGGAATTAATAAAAAAGACCCAGCCGAGTGGCTGAGCCTTTTGCATTAAGCGCTAAATACTAGCGGCGGCCGTTCAAGCCTACGAGATACTCAACGGTCTCAACGGGGTCGATAACGCCAGCACCCTGGTGATCGATGCCGAAGCCCTGCTGAGGAGTTCCGCCAATTTTGCCGCCATCTTTGGGCTGCAGTTTGTCAGCGGTCTTCAAGACGAGGCTCTTAACCTGGGAGGGGCTGATGTCGGGTTTAACCTGGTGCATCAAAGCCGCCACACCGGCTGCGAACGGGGTAGCCATGGAGGTACCAGACATGGAAACGTAGCCGTTGCCCTGGTTGCTCAAAGAGGTGATGTTGACGCCGGGGGCGAGAACATCGGGCTTATCGAGCTTGTCAATGCGGGAGCTACCGCGGCTGGAGAAGCGGGCTACGGTGTCATCGCCGCGATCAGGAGTGCCCTTATCGTCGAGAGCGCCGATGGTCAAGGCGTTGGGAGCGTTACCGGGAGTACCGATAGTTCCGGCACTGGGGCCTTCGTTACCGGCAGCGATAACGGTGGTGATGCCCGCAGCAACAGCAGCTTCGACCGCCTGGCAGACGGGGTCATTCTTGTAGCTCTGCTGTACATAGCCGCCCAAGGACATGCTAATTACGTCAATACCGAATTCATCTTTGTGTTCGACGGCCCACTGGATGCCCTTAATTACATTGGAGAAAGCGCCAGAACCGTTTCTGTCGAGAACTTTAACGCCTACCAAGTTGGCTTCGGGAGCAACGCCTTTGAATTTACCGCCGGAACTGGAACCGTCGCCAGCGACGATACCAGCGCAGTGCGTACCGTGACCCTGATCATCGTAGGGCTCGGTTTTGCCGTTGACCATATCTTTGAAGCCAATGATGCGATCTTTTACGTCGGGGTGCTGCGCAATACCGGTGTCGATAACGCAGATGGTGGTGTCCTTACCGGTGATGCCTTTTTCGTGCAAAGTGTCAACACCGAGAGTGACATTGGCGTTGTCCATGAGGGGTTTGAAAGTGTCTTCCACTTCCTGCATCTCGCCTTCAGGAATGCCAATCTGCTGATCGAGGAAAACGGATAAGCCATCACCGGCAACCTTCTGCAGGTTGGGGAGAATGGAACCGTCTTCACCGGGGGTGACTTCCACAGCAAAACCACCGATGATGGGCAGTTCAGCAGTGATATGGTTGTTGGGGTTCTGAGCCAAGATGGAGTTTCTTAACTCGGCCAGTTTCGCAGCGTCATCGTGCTGGATAATGAGGTTAACGGAACCACCATTGCTGCTGGTGAAAACTTCACTAGGAGCGTTGGACTCAGAAGCGGTAGGTGCAACCGCCCCGGTAGTATTCGCAGAACCCGTATACATCGGGGTAGTCATAGTAGGGCGAATTTCCATTACTAGGGAACTCCTTTCAAGGTCCATACTAAATTTCGTCCCCCGCGACTACGGGTTTAGATAATGAACCTATACGCAAGGAGAATATCACATTTTTTGTCAATATGGAAATAGATTAATGTAAACATCAAGTTAAAGGATTTAAAAAAATAAAATTAATGCTATATCAATTATTTATTGAGAATGACTTGTTCTAAATTTTCTTGGCCTTGGACGGCATAGACAGTACGGCATAGACAGTAGATTGTGTCAAGACTGTTGAAGAAATTTTGCTGCCCTGGCGTTGCGGCAGTTCTGCCCAGCGTAGCATCTGAGCGCAGCGAAGCAGCGAAGCGAGCAGAAGCTGCTCGCAGTGAGGACGAAAAGATACTCTAAAAAGGATTAAAGTGTTTTTTGTTCAATAAATTCCAGTTATGTCTGAAGAAAATGTTGCTTCTGCGCCTGCAGAGCGCCTATTGACTGTAGCTGAATTCGCTAGAGAAATTGGCAAAACTGAACGTCAAGTTTACCGTTATGTTAAGAGCGGGCGCGTACATAGTTTATCTCCCGAAGAAACCGGTCAGGCTGGAGTGCGCTTTGCCAGCTCTGAAGTAGAAAGATTTTTAGCCGACAGCAGCTCAGCGTCTGGCGGCTGGCGGGTGCGCTCGGCCTCTGCTGGTGTAGGCAGTTCCTTTGAAAGTTTTGAAGACAGCGCTGAAGGGCTGTCTGCGAGTGCAGCTGATTTAGATTCCAGCGATGAATACGAAGGCCGGGCTGCGCCTATGCCGGAGATCCCTTTGACCGTTCCCTTAGAGCGCCATGAAGCCGCAGTGATGCGTTTGGGTTATCTGCAGAGCCAATATGAGCAGTCGCAGCGTTTGCTTACCGAAGGAAGCGATAGAGTTAATCAGCTCAACGATAAAATAGCTGCTTTGCAGTCGCGTTTGGAACAAGTGCAAGAAAAAGCGGTGCGGGCCGATCAGCTGGAAAGAGAGCTGGCTCAGGCTGTTAAGCGCTCCGAGCTTTTGGAAGAAGCTGAGTTTAAGCAGAAGGATAAGTTGGCTGAACTCCAGGAACAAGCGCTGAAACAGTCGCAGCGCGTGAAAGAGCTAGAGATGGAGCTGGCTCAGGCTCTGGAAAAATCCGCCAATATTCAGCAAGAAGGCGCGGACAGCAAGACTCAGTTAGAAGAGGCGCAGGAGCAGATAATGCGTTTTAAAGTTAAAGCTGAGGTGGAAGCGGATTCCCGCAATGAGGTGGAATCTCGCCTGCGCCATTTGACAGTCCGTCTGGAAGAAGCTGAAAGGCGCGCCTCTTTGCCGTGGTGGAAGCGTATTTTTGGCTGACGCGGCGCTATAAGCTAACGTTAAATATAAAATATAAAAAGGCCCTAGGCTGATTTGAGCTTAGGACCTTTTTATATTTAAGAGGCCAGTTAGCCTTTTAATTTGTTTTCTCTGAACTTTTGAGCCCGATTGCGATATTCTGGCAATAAGCTCAGCAAATACTCGGGACGCTCGTCACCTTGTAGGGCAGAATATTTCTTCTCCAGGTTATCATAAGTGGCGATGGCCTGAGCCGCATTGTTTTGGGCGATGCAATAGCAATATTCAATATGTGCGAGAGCGGTAGCTACTAAATGGGTTTTAGAATGAGCGTCAATAAACTTGAGCATAGCCTCGGGAGTTTTTTTAGGGTCGAGCGCTTTTTGCTCACTGTATCCTACCGTATCTTTGGGATGAGCCTTAGAATAGGCATCTTTTAGCTGTATCTCTAGTAAGACTAGCTCTTGCCAGGCGCGGCGGTCTTCTGGATCGACGCTAGCTACGCTGTTGCCAGTATTGAAAGTGCTTTTGCTCTCCACATAAAGGGGCTGCTGCAGGACTTCGCTTTTATAGCGGGCAAAGGCATAAGCTTTGCCGAGATCGTACGTGGTAAAATCTTCCTGAATATATTTGTCGCTTTTGTCTTTATCTACGACGACCAGTTGCCCGCGATTTAAGCGCTTATTTAAGTCTTTGGAAAACAGCTGTCTATTGGCGCTGTCCGATAAATTAGTACTAGGCACGTTTCTGGGTACTATATAATAGTTGATCAGCACAGCGGCTACAATGAATATAACAATAGAAATATATATATTGCGGGTATTCATAAAATAAGCTTCTTTTCCTATTATTTTGTTCCCTTCTTATATTCTCAACATAAAGAGCGGCCCCTTCCTTATCTAGTGGGAAGCGGACCGCTCTAAGTGAACTTTTAGCGCAAATGCGCACTATAAAGTATTAGAATGGATAATCGTCGTTATAGTACTGAATTACAGCTTGATAGTTCACGGGATTTTTGATGCCTTCGTTGTACAGGATCTGCAGTTTGCCTTTGGTCCTTTCGGGCAGATCAACTGGAGCGGTGTCCGTGGACGTAAAGCTGTTCAGCAAGTAAACGCAAGTAGTCCTGTTGGTGTCATAGAAATTGTTTTCTTTGATGAGCTTGGTTTTGCGGAAATTAGTATCGACGCGCACAATACCCAGATGGCTCATATTCTCGTTGGTGCTGTACTGCGGAATGATCAGATCAGCGTACTGAGCGTTTTTGCTGGAAGTATCGTTGGTGGCGTCGTAAACCGGCGCAATCATCATGGGGTTGTTCAGCCCTTCGCACAGCACTGCAACATTAACCCCGAGCTTTTCGTTGGCTCTGCGATCTTGAGGATTCTTAACGTCCCAAATGTACAGACTGCCCATGTTGCCATTTAAAGGTTTGGGAGCGTCGTTAGAATCGTATAAGGGATTAGCGGAGCCATCGGCGATGAGTAATTTGCCGTTGTTGAGCAGAGTCAGAGCATAGGGCTGGTGGAAACCAGCTTCCAATAAATAGTAGCCGTCGTTTTCATTGGTGGCGTATTCGCAGATTTGCGCAGTACTCTTTTCCTGCTCTTTTTCTTCGATAATGCGAGGGCCGATAAAGACGCGGTTGCCTCCGGTATCGGCAACATAGACGGTATTGCCATTGGTCATGATAAACTCGGGATACTGCAAACCAGCGGTATAGGTTCTAACTCGCCACTCATCTTTAGCGATTTCATCGGGTTTGCTCGTGTAATCCATGCGCATGACAGCTGCATCGACTCTGCACTCTACCCACCAGATATACTTTTGATCGGCGGCGATAGATATTGGCTGCTTAGCGCTGGTGTAGAGGACTTTGGCGTATAAAGTGTCATGGTTGTTTTCGTCCTCGTTGGGGTTGATTATGATTATTTGGCCGCTGTCGGGACTATTGGCTTTATTGGCCAGCACCAAGTAGCTCTGGTTCGGGTTGTACTCTGGAGAGAAAACTTCTTTAGAGCTTGTTTTATACTCTTTAATATCGGGGTTGAGCACGCTGACCAAGCTGGTGGGGTTATTTAAATTGATCTCTTCCCTCGTATCGACGTCTATCAGTATCATTTTGTGAGGGGAAGCTGTGTCGGTTTTCGATTTGGATTTTTCAGTGTCAGCCGCTATTCTGACTAAGCGCGATTCAGTATCAGCGCCGTCATTGCCGGCATTTGTGTCGTGCTGCAATACCCAATAGTTGGCCTGGAGCCCATACGGTTTGATACCGTTGGACATGGAGGTCAAATGTATCATGCTAGTTGGGTTGGTAAGGGTTTCCTGAAACACCTCTTTGGATGTATGCTTGGTGGGCGAGGCTGTAGGACTAGCCGAACTGCCATGGCCCGGCTCCAAAGGAGACGAGGTTTCATAGGGATCGAGAATGCCCATGCCGCCTCCTGCAGCGGAGCAACCCGCAATATATAGCCCGGACAGGGCAACCATTGTGACGGCCGTAAGTCCCAGGGAGTACTTCACCTTTGCCTCCTTAAGTGCGCTTAGCGCTAAAGAATATTAAAATGTTTATAATACCGGGGCGGCAACTGAAATCAGCCGCCGCCTCAATGAGCAGCTGCGTTCCAGCTAAGAGCGAGGAAACGCAGCTTTTAGTCATTTATTTCGCAGCTTTAGCAGCTTCATATTCAGAGATGATCTTGTCGGCGACTTCTCTGGGAGCATCTTCGTAGTGGTCAAACTCCATAGTAAAATCGCCGCGCCCTTGGGTAATAGAGCGCAAATCGATGGCATAATTCATCATTTCAGATTGAGGAACCTGAGCCTTGATGCACTGTAAGCCACCTTCTGCGGGGTCCATACCTTGGATTTTGCCTCGTTTGGAGTTGAGGTCTCCAATAACATCGCCCATGTAGGCGTCGGGAACGATGACTTCCACGTTTACGATGGGTTCGAGGATGACGGGTTTAGCTTCCGGCATACGCACGGCTTCTTTAAAGCACATGGAACCAGCCATCTGGAAGGCCGCATCTGAAGAGTCGACATCGTGCATTTTGCCGAAGAAGAGGCGAGCCTTAACGTCGACCATAGGATTGCCAGAAAGAACGCCTTCACTCATGGTCTTGGCAATACCTTTTTCAACGGCGGGAATAAAGTTCTTAGAAATCACGCCGCCCACGATGGCATCTTCAAAGACGAAGCCCGACCCGCGGGGAAGGCCTTCGAACTCGACATGGACTTCACCGAACTGACCGCGGCCGCCCGCCTGTTTCTTATGGCGGTAGCTGTGGCTTACCTTGCCGCGCATTGTTTCGCGATAAGGAATTTTTACGTCGGAAAGTTCTACTTCCACGCCCATGCGTTTCAGACGCTCAACCACGAGAGAGAGCTGCATATCGCCAATGCCGGAAAGAACAGCCTGGTGAGTCTCCTCTACGCGCTTAAGGCTGAGGGTAGGGTCTTCCTGCATAACGCGCTGTAAGTTGGCGGAGAGTTTGTCTTCGTCAGCTTTTGACTTAGCTCCGATAGCGCGTGAGTAGAAGGACTTGGGCATATCAATGCCGGCGACTTTGACTTTGCGGCTGTTTTCGCTAAGGGTTTCACCAGTTGCAGAAGCGCCGAGACGGCCGACTTCCACGATATCGCCTGCCTGAGCTTCAGCAATTTTTTCCTGGTTTTTGCCGCGCATGCACAGCAAAGAACCCAATTTTTCTTCACAGTCGCGCTCTAAGTTGTAAAGGGTAGAATCGGATTTTACCGTACCGCTAAAGACGCGCATATAGGAAATCTTACCGACATAGGGGTCTGAGCTGGTCTTGAAAATAAGAGCAGCCGCAGGCGCTTTGGGATCGGCTTCGAGAATAATTTCGGCGTCTTTGGCATCTTTGGCCTTTTCCGAAGCGGTGGGAGCGGGTATATAAGCGGCGATGGCATCCATCAAAGTGGAAATTCCCGCGAGAGTGGCAGAAGAACCACAGAAAACGGGGGCTAAGGAGCCGGAATGGATCAGCGTCTGCAATCCGTTGACGATCTCTTCATCGCTGAGCTCCATAGTCTCGAAGTATTTTTCCATTAAAGCATCGTCTGCTTCCGCGGCGGCTTCGGTTAATTTTTCTCGCCAGGAAGCTACGTCGTCGGCGCAGGAGGCGGGAATAGGTATCTCGGTTGCGACACCTTTGGCATCGTACTTGTAAGCTTTTTGGGCTACTAAGTCGATAACGCCGGAGAAATTCTCAGCGGCTCCGATGGGAATCTGCAAAGGAACTAGGTGAGTTCCTTTGAGCTTTTCGTGACATTCGTCAATAAAATGCTGGAAATTAGCGTTTTCTTTGTCCATTTTGTTGACAAAGAGGATGCGAACTTTTTTGTTTTTTTCGCACAAATCCCAATTTTTCTCCAGGCCTACTTCCAGGCCGGAGTTGGCGGCACCAACCAAAATCGCCCCTTCGGTTACGCGCATAGCGGCTATGTTCTCGGCTACAAAGTCAAAGAAGCCCGGAGTGTCGATTATATTAATTTTGGTATCTTTCCATTCAACGGGAGCTAAGGCAGAGAAAACGGAAATCTTTTTGCTGATCTCATCGGGATCGAAGTCGGTTGTTGCGTGACCCTCATCGACTTTGCCTAAACGGTCAACGTGACCGGCAACGTACAGCATGGCTTCGGTTAATGAAGTCTTTCCTGAACCTTGGTGACCGAAAATTCCTACGTTGCGGATCTGTTCAGTGGGATAAATTTTCACTAGTGGTCCCTCCGTAATGGGCAAACAATCCCAGCTTATTCAGCAGTGGTCTCAGCGGCAGCCTCTTCGGCTTTGGGAGCTTCGGCAGGAGCAGCTTCAGCTTTGCGTTTGGCTACATAGCCTTCGCGATATTCGATGGGAATGAACTTACCGGCTTTAATAGCAGCCTCACGAAGCCATTTGTGTCCACCGATTTTGGCCACATCACTGCGGCCTTCTACGCTCGCTTGGGATCCGCGGCACTTAGGTGCACTGGGTTTTTTGGGCGAACTGCGTGCCATAATTACTTACCTCCATGTTAGGTCGAATCTTGTTTATATAGGGACGACTTGTTCTTAATCTTCACTCTATGATTCGACACCCTGCAAATATATTAAACTGCAGGCAAAAAACAGAAGTTAAACTTCCCTTCCTACGTGAGGAGTCCTTCTGAATTTTCGATTATTATTAGTTCAGAAAGAATTATTTTATGTGTTTTTTCTAGCATCCGAACATGAACGATAGCATCGCTAATAAGAAGAAATTAACTAGCGAAAATACACCTAAGAATCTCCAGGTGTGCGAATTTGCTGAAGCTGCGTACAGTTTTAGGCTAATCAGGCTGGCCAAGCTCGCAATGGGTGTGCCTAACCCTCCAATATCGACTCCAAGAAGCAGGGCCTGGGCATCTTGGGTAAAGCCGGATAGAAGCAGAGCGGCTGGCACATTGCTTATTACTTGGCTGGCCAGCAAGCCTATTAGATAAACCCGCCCTTCCAATAATTGGCACAGGGCATTATTTATGGTTTCAATGTGCGCTAAATTACCGGCGAAGACGAAGAAACAGACAAAGGTCAGCAGCAGCATAAAATCAGCTTTGGCCAGCATACAGCGGTCATGCAGTGCCAGAACTATTAAAACAATGCCTGTCATGCAATACCAGCTCAGCACACGAAATATAACTAGGAGGCAGACTGCGAAAAGCAGTGAGTATAAAAGCAGCTCGCGTTTTTGCAGGACGGATGGAGCTTTTTGTTCTGAGCGGATAGGATGCTTGGGCACAATTAAGCACAAAATGAGCAAACTGGCCAGCGAGACTAGCCAGACGGGAAGCGTAGTCGCGAAAAATTGGGCATTGCTTATAGTGTAGTAGGAATGCAGATAAAGGTTTTGGGGATTGCCTACAGGGGTTAACATGCTGCCCAGATTAGCTGCTACGGTTTGCAATACGATAACTATAATTAGTTCCCGTTCACAGTGGGCCAAACCTAAAACAACTAAAGCAAAGGGCACAAAAGTCAGCAGAGCGACGTCGTTAGTGATAAACATCGAGCTGAAAAAGGATAGGGCGACGAGTATAAAACCTATGGTGCGGGAATTCTTAGCGTGCAGGCATAAACTGTGCGCCATCCAGCTGAATAAGCCGGCTTGACAAAGGCCGGATACCACAACCATTAAACAATATAGCAGGGCTAAGGTGCGCAGATCAAAATAGGCGAGGTAGCCTGCCTGCGGAGGCACAAAGCAGCAGCTCGCCAGAGCGGCGGTGAAAGCAGCACAGAGCACAGCTTCTCGTTTGATGAATTCTTTAATATTGTCCATAGCAGCATGAGCCTGCTTTCGCGCTTTTTAGGGAGGATTTGTTTAGACGGTTTATAGGCCGGGCTTTATAAAGTCTGCGAATGTTTGTTAACCTTATCAGAATTCCTGGGTAAATTAATGTCTTTTACTAGTGGTAGGCAAAGCCCCATCAGTTCTTCGTTAACTAAAAGACGCTGATCTGTTATAATCGTCACATGTCCGGCGATGCTCAGTCTATTTTAACAAAACATAGTTTAACTGCGGCTCTTTTAGCGGGAGTGCTGTCATTATGCCTTTATTTATATACCGCGGCACCAGAACTCCCGCCTGGACATGACAGTGCCGAGCTAATCGCGGCAGCTGCGTCGGGGGGCATTGCGCATCCGCCCGGCTATCCCTTATACACGATGATCGGCCATGCTGCCGTGCAGCTCAGCCCTTGGGACCCTATTTTTACCCTTAATGTTTTTTCCGCTTGCTGCGGAGCTTTGGCGATTGCTCTAGCAGCTTGGGCATTTTCTAAACTCAGCGGCTCTGCTTTAGCAGGCGGGCTGGCGGCGTTGCTGCTGGCTGTGGCGGCTACTCCCTGGCGGCTTAGCGTTGGTGCCGAGGTCTTCGCGCTGCATTTGGCTTTTGTTGCCGCGCTTTTGGCTTTGACAGCTCAGTGGAGGCTTAGCTCAGATCGGGTTAGGCAGTATGTGGCTGATGCTGGAGCCTTGTTCTTTGGCCTAGCCTGCGCTCATCATCAGACAATAGTCCTGTTGCTGCCTCCTCTAGCAGTTTTTTTCTGGCTAGAGCGCCGGCGCAGCCCTGCCGCTGATTTTGGATTTACTTGGCGGTCATTGCTATTTTTTTTCTTGGGACTGACACCTTATTTGTATCTGCCTTGGAAAGCAGCTCAGCATCCCCTGCTCAATTGGGGAGATCCGTCGTCGTGGGAGCGTTTTTTATGGGTAGTTCTGCGTCAGGGGTATGGCGGGGCGCAGCTCAGCGCGGTGTCTCACAGCCAGAGTGCCTACCTGTACCATTTAGGTCATTGGGGCAAATCTCTGGCCTGGTGGCAGTTCCCTGCCATAGCGTTCTTTTTAGGTTTGTATGGCACGGTCAAATCTTGGCAAAGCAATCGTTCGGTCTGTGTTCTGCTGCTCTCCCTGTGTCTGATTTGCGGGCCTGTTTGGTGTTTTGTCTCTGCGCAGCCGGAAGGCCCCGGCTTTGCCGATATGCTTGAACGCTTTTACGCGGTTTCGTATTTGGGCTTTGCGGGCCTGATCGCTCTGGGGATTGCGGCCTTCCAGACTCGGGGACGGGGATATGCCAGGCTGGGAATTGCTTTGGCTGTTTCCGCTTTATTTCTGGGGACGGCTCTAAATTGGCAGCGGGCGTCTGCCAGAGGGCTGTACGTTATTTCCGATGCGGTTCGGGCAATGACAGACAGCGTTCCGCCCGGTGCTTTGGCTATAACTTGCAACGATTTGACTTCGGGTGCATTTATGTACGCTGCTGCAGTCGAAGGAAAAGATATGCTCAGCATTCCCGCAGGCCTAGTTTATTCGGACTGGTTTAGGGCGCAGCTGACACCTGATCAGGCAGAGGCGATAGCTAAAGGCGGTTTAGAAGGGCTGCTGCGCAGTGAGCGTTCTCAGGGGAGAATAGTAATTTGCGAGGCTCCTTTGCCGGGTGTGCGCGGTTTCTTTGTGCCTTACGGCTTGATGTATAAATATTTGGCTCCAGGGGAGCCTATACCCAACCGTATGCAGGCGAGCATTGAATCGCTGCTGTATCTGGAGAAAATGCCGCGGCGCGATGCCGGGCGCGATTACAGCTGTCAGCCTTTCTGGACGGAGTTTTATGTACAGCGCTGGCGCGAGGCATATCGGGTGCTGATTGAGGGGCTGCCGCCTAATTCAAAAATGCGGACAATCGCTGAAGAAAAAGCGCAGGAATAAAGAGTTTTCAGCGTTCTTTAATCAATTGGCGCGCCAAGACTAAATTGTCATAATCATCTACGTTAAAGGCTACTTCTGCAAAAGGCGATTCTATGCCGCAAGTTTTAGCTTTCAGGCATCTGCTCAGAGCCTCTTCTGCCTGCCCAATAGTTAGTGTTCCGCACAGTAGGCGGAAAATAGTGCTGAACCCTAGGGCTTTAGCGATACCCCAAACATTCTTGCGCAATGTTGTGAGCATCGATACCTGCTCTCTGACAATATCAACTACATCACTGCGCATGGCGTTGAGGCCTGTCCCGCAGTATTTTTGGCCGCTGACTTTGCCCCACGTGTGACGCAGAGTGGGATATTTAGCGAGCGAGTTTTGCTTAGAAAGATAACCGTACCAAACGGAACAGTCGTCGCGCTTTGAGCACCTGTCAATAAAGTCATCTACAGCATCAGCTGTCAGGAAAGGCAGATCACCGGCTACGATTAAGATGGGGTCGGTCCCGCTTTTGCAGGCGTCAAGTCCGGTAAACAGGGAATCGGAAAGATGAGTCCCCGCAGGCACTGAAGCGTCGGCACCTGCCCATTCACCTGAAAGCTCTTGAGGATGCTGGGGCGTCACTAACGTTATCTTCCCCACCCGTTTGGCTTTCCGCAGAGAATCTAAAGTCAGAGCTGACATGGAATGGCCGCCGATGTCGATATAGCCTTTCCCTTTATTATTCTGTTCGCTGGCTGGCATGTCTTTGATGTGCCCGCCCATAAGCAAAATGGCTGACAGCTGCTGAGGAAAACTCATTGGGGCCTGCTCCTATAGTCGCTGAATCCGGTTAATGCAACTTGTCCCCACTGGCTAAGCTTTTGCTGCATATTATCTATTTGGGCAGCAGCTGTGCGCGGGGAAATAAGTCCGAACATCGTTGAGCCACTGCCGCAGAGCATAGCCTGTAGGCAGCCAGCCTGTAGCATGGCCTGGCGTATTTCGGCAAGCTCAGGATATAATTCAAAAGCAGCAGGCTGCAAATCGTTGCTCAGCAAGGCTAACAGCTCGCTGTTCTGAGAACGGGAGAGCTGAGCCAGTTCCGTGAGCTGCTGGGCTTTTCCCGCTGCTTCACTGCGCTTGGCAGGGGCCATTTTGTCCCAATGGGCATAGACTTGGGGAGTGCTTAAGCCACGGGAAGGAATGAGCAGAATAACCTTGTGATCCGGCAAAATTGCCGGCAAAGAGGATAGTTTCTCTCCTCTGCCGCTGCCCAGCGCGGTTCCGCCCATTATGCCAAAGGATACATCAGCCCCTAGCTCAGCGGCTATCGATAGCAGCTCTTTTTCGCTGAGATGCAGATCGTAAAGCGAATTAAGCCCTTTCAGAGCAGCCGCTGCGTCAGCGCTGCCCCCTCCCAGACCTCCTCCTGCCGGTATGTTTTTTATTAAATGAATATGGCAGGGCAATTCTCTCTGGCAGTAAGCTTCGAGAGCCAGTTTAGCTTTTATAACTAAATTATTGTGATCAGCCTCAATCTTAAGGCCGGTACTGACGTTATTTACTAGCTCTAAAGACGTAGAGGAAGCGCTTGTGAAGGTGAGTTCATCGTGTAAGCTTAAGGCCTGAAAGACTGTAGAAAGCAAATGGTAGCCTGCTGAGTCAATGCCTAAAATCTCTAAGACCAGATTGACTTTGGCAGGAGCTGTTATAGTTATGGATTTAGGGGAGCTAGTCATATTATTTATCGAACTTAGGGCAAATCACCAGGAAGATCGATGCCGCCGTCGGCAGGGGCTTGTTTGTCTGCTTTCGGTTTAGGCTGAGACTGTTTTTCTTTTTTTTCTGCTTTTTTATCTTCTGCCTTTTTCTCTGTCTTGGGCATGGTGTACTTCAGCAGGGTTTTAAAGCAGTCGGACTGAGCTTGTACTAACGGCATTAGCTCAGGCATTTCTTTAACTTCAAACCAGCTTTTATTAACTTCTAAACGGCTATATAGCCATAGTTCGTTATTTTTGCTGCGGGAAAAAGTACGGAACGAACCGCAGGTAGTATCTACCTGGCTATCTTTGGGCCAGGAAGTAATCTTAGCTTCAGAAGGCAGCTCAACGTGAACGCGAATTTCGTCGATGAACGGATGCTCTAAGTCTATGGGCTTGCTGCGCTTTTTTTGATTGGTCAAAAGTGAAATGAGACGATCGCCGCCAAAGACGGTAACAGGCATAGAAAACTCATTGTCTGGCGTGCCGCTGGTTAAACCGGCTGAGATGACCGTGGAATTGAGCGAGAAAGGCGCATCCTGAGCTGTGTTTTCCGGGAAATAATAGGAATAAGGAACTGTGGGAATAGCAAATTCCTTATTAATCTCCTGAGATAAATAAGTTAACACGTTTTCCCGCTCGTTGGAAGGCATGTCTGCAGTTCTCAGCATTAAAGAGCGCCAAGTTTTAGCAGTTTCGCCTTTCATCGTTAAATTTAAGGCGATGTCGGCATTGCGCTCTTCGACTAAGATGTCCAAACGGATGTCCCGCACGTAATCGCTGGCTAAAGAGGAAGAAAGCCGGACTACTCCGCCTTTTTGTTCGCCGCTGGCCAAATATACGACGTCTTTATTCTGATATGCCGCCGGCGTGGTTTCCTGCAGCACGGCACCATCTGCTGGATTAATCCACCAGTCTTTGCCGTCGTCGCCGTTAATGCGCAGCATAATATTGTCTGCTTTTTCAAAGGCAGGGGTGCGATCCGCTAAATGACCTTCGCTGCTGAATTTAGTGGCCAGTACCGGATAAGAATCTATGCCGTAGCTTTTGAAAATGGCGCAGAGCAGCATAGCCGCGTCATTAACGCTGATCGTTGTGCAGTTAAATAGCTCGTCCGGGGTATTTAAGCTATATGAAATCGGAATAGAGGGCTCTATTGTGTACTTGGCGGAAAACCAGTCGAGAATGTCTTCTAGACGCTGATGCTTAGGCTTGGCGTTGGAAGAAATAGAGGTTATTTTCAAACCGAATGTATCGGTGTGAGCTGCTGCCTTATCCCACTCTTTGCCGTACCAAGAAGCTAATTCTTCCCAAGATGAACAGTTGGAAACTTCTACGGTTTTAAGGTAATTTATTACAGCTGGCATCGAAGCTTCGGGAGTTAGCACTTCATTATTGCCGTTGCGCCACAAATATGTGTCAACTCCATTCTTGCTGCTTTTTTCAGGGCCTTCAATATCTTTGGAACTGATAAAAGAGCTGAATTTTGTGCCTGTGGGCACGTTCAGAGTAAAAGTAGAATTGAGAATGGGATCGAGGTTCTGCATAAAAGAACCCTGCCACCAATATTTGCATGCACCGCTGTTTCGGGTGGTGGCCAGCTCGTATTCAACTATGCCAGAAGTTACGCAATGCGGGAATTCTATGGACAGAAGCTTGCGGGATTCATAAGGAGCGCTGTCGATAATAGGAACTATTGTAATAGATTTTTCGGGGACTTTTATGACTTTTCCCTCGGGTGTAATGGTCTGGGCGTTAACTACTTCTATCTTTTCAAAACGGGAGTCGAACAGGCGCACTACGTTGCTGTATGTGCTGACGCCGTCGTTGTTGAGCATTTTTATGGCATCGTGCTCGAAAAACTTGGTAGTTCCATCTGGAGTAACGCTATAGGTTAAGTCATCTATTAAATATAAAGCATTTGCTATGGGATATTTATCTAAGCCCGGGGCATCGGCGAAACGTTTGTCGATCTCAGCGACAGGCTCTTCAGCTAAGACAGGCATTAAGCTGACAAAACCGGCATAAGTTACCAGAGCTATGGCTAAAACAGATTTGCGGGAATGTAAAGAACCAAAAAACATATACGGACTCCTAATAGAAGTGGGGAGACCGTTGTGTCGCCCCATTTTGGGCGTGAAATCTCAAGCTTAACCTGATTGAAATAACCGCGAATATACGCTATGGAATTAATCAGTGCCAGCAAGTACGACTTACTGACACTGATCGACTATGACACTGATTGACTAATATTCTCATGCTGCGATTTTTTCTAAGCTGACCTTCTCAGCATTCTGCACTTCGAAATAATATAATAATAACATGCTGAATAAGAGATGCCTGAGAAAGAACAACATCAGTGAAATCGAAGCTTATCTGCCGAAAATAGTATATAGCCTATTTCTTGCTTTTGCCCTCAGAGGAATTACCGGTCGTTGCTGACACGATATCGTCTTGGGTAGCGCCCTGTTTATTGGCCATTACCGTCATGAGGATAGAAACTTTTTCTATTCCTTCTTCAATACCGGCCATTCTGTTAACCATTAAATAGCAAGCAGCTAAAAAAGCAGCGGCAAAAAAACATGCCAGCACTGTTAAACCAATTCCTATACCACTCACTTATAAAAGTCCTCCATTGTATAAGCATAACAAACTTCAGTTGCTCAAATTCTACCTATAACTGAAAAATCCCCTTTTTGTCCCAATTCCATTAAGTTAAGATTAATGCGATTTAGTTAGCAATTAGCTAATATGCGAACTATCTGACTCCCCTAAAGAATGCAATGTCATTTAGTTAGTGTTTCGCGAACAAGTTATCGTTTGTGCCGTCTTCCGTCGTCCTGGTGCTGCGGCAGTTCTGCTAAGCGTAGCGTCTTTATTTGGAGATCGGCGGCGCATTGATGAGGCATATGTCACTGGGAGTGCCACTTAAATCAATGTTTTGGGTTACAGTTTTAGTGGTTGGGTCGATAATCACGAGTTTATTGGGTGAAGCTGTTGCCACCCAAACTTCGAATTTAGAACCGCTTAAAGTGTTCCAGATCGCGTCGACAGGCTTACCTTCTACTTTAATAGAATCGGTAAGCTTTTTGCTGGCTATATCGACTATGCCGATACTGCCCGAGCCGTTAATGCACCACACCTCTTGGGCGTTGGGAGAGAGCAAAAGCTGCTTAATGTTAGAGCCGCCGGTTTGAGAGACTGTGCCCACGCTTTTGAAATCGGAAATGCGGAAAAACTCTAAATGAGAGCTGTCCAGCTGCCCTACGATAGCCATACTGCTGTCTTTAGTGACGACTGCAGGCCCTGCCGATTTGCAATAGTGAGAGCCTTTGCTTTCCATGGGTGGGTTGGAGAAAATGTCTGCCGTGTTGCCGGAACTGCTGGTGCATAACACTAAATCGTTGTACTGAGCTGAGCTGGCCGTCGTTTTGTCGGAAGCAGCTGACTCTCTGTACAAAGTCAAACCGTGCGCGTTACTGCCTACAGAGTAAATACCGGTCGTTTTTTCCTTGGAAAAATTCACTTTCTCGGTTTCGGGTAAGGGATCGTGAGCTGCTTGGACGGCGGAGACCAAACCTTCGCTGGAGTGCAGCACGTACAGCCAATTTTCCGAGGGATCCATTATCATCATGCCGGGATTTTTGCCCACAGGGAAAGAATCGATGAGCCTATTGGTTTGGGCGTTAAAAATAGCTACATGGCTGGAATTGGCCAGGGAACAGTAGAGCTTAACGCCGTTGCGGCATGGATATAAATTGTTTACGCCGTATTTTAAGCGAACCCGGCCTAGGGGTGTTTTATTGGCTGCGCTGTAAATGTGCAGTTCGTTGCCGCAGGCCAAATATACAGCGGACTGTAAGCGCGCATCAACTGGCGGATTACAGTAAAAATATATGCCAATTCCGACTGCAATAACCGCTAATATTTCGCTGCCAATAAGCCATATTGGCTGTCTCAGCACTGTCTCTATAGCGCTTTCAAATAATTTGCTGTAATTAATGAATTTAAACCTGGCTGTTTTTGCCGATGATTTGCGCTCTTTAATTTTGGGTGGATTAATGATGTTCTCCAGTTCATGCTGGAGCTTGTCAAAGTTATCTACGCCTCCGTTGCCTTCGGAGAGCAAGCGGTTGACCAGCTTGACCAAAGGTTCGGAAACTTTGTCGTCTGCAGGGGTAAACCCCAGTTCAGAGACTTCCTCGCGGGTCAGCAGGAATGCCAGAGTACGCCCCATCTGCTGAATCTCTTTGCTGATTAGGGCCGGGCTGCTGGAAAAACTGATAGCCTCTGCATTGGTGAAAAAATTCGATAGCCCAAAATTGATCAGTTTAATGTTTTCCGACTGATCGATCATAATGTTATTGGCGTCTAAAGCGTCAAAAATAAAAGGCTTGGGGCGGTTGTGCATGTATTGCATGGCTTGGCAGACTTGCAGCATCCAGGTCAGCACTTGCTTTTCTGGCAGAGGCTTGACACTCATGCCGAGCAGAGTCTTCAGCGTGATGCCATCAACCATCTCCATTACCACATAGTAGCGGCCTTTTTCGGTAAAGCTGTCGTAAATATCGGTGAGATTGGGATGATTGAATTGGCTGAGGATGAGCATACAGTTCTGAAAGCGTTCATCGTATTCAGCCTGCTCTTCCTGAGAAAGCTTGCGGGATGAATAAAATTCGCGGATGACGCAGGCGCTGCCGCGCTCTTGATCTTGGGCAAAGTAAACGGTGCCGTCATCGCCGGAAGAGTGGGCTTTGGTAATGATATAACGGCCTTTGGACAGTTTTGATTTCGCTTTTAAAACTTCAGTCATTTTGTTTACTTAGCAATATCTTTCTGTATTATGAATAGCGTTTAGCCGATGCTTGTTTCTTTTATTATATTTTGGGGTTTGGGGGTAATATCATTTAGTTAGCGATCAGCTAACCTGTGAACTATCTGACTTGACTCCCTCTAAAACTTCTCTAATGTTCTATTACTACCTTTAGGCAGTATTTAGACAGCAATGTTTAGTCAGTCATGCCGTTTAATCATTGATCTGCTAATCTGCGAACTGTTTCCCTCTCCCTAAAACATACTAAAGTATGGGAGTAAAGTATGTGAGAGGGAAAAGTTTCGGCTGAGACAGGGGGAAATCGCAAAACTGTAAAAAAATCGGATGTTTGTCTAGTCATTAAATTAGCTATAACGCGAACATTGACGTGCCGCAAAACGCAGCAACAAGCATATTTGACGGTTACTAAAAATAGGTATTAATGTTATAATCGGGGAAAAGTGAAAGGATTTTCTAAGATATGCTGCGTCATCTGTTCACAGATCCTCTGCTAGTCCGCGAAATGATATCTGAGGCGAGGAAAGCAAGTTCCGAGCGCTTTAATTCCGGGCTGAATTGGATGCTGATTTTAAGCGGGCTGACGGCGGCGCTGTTTCTGATCTACGGAAAGCGTGGGGATTTTTATTCATCGTGCCTGTTCTGCATCATCGCCGTTTGGCTGCAGTCCTGGATGCTGTTTCGCAGGGCGGGGATGTGCATGGCTGCCTCGCTGGCCAGTAATGGTGAGCGCGGGGCTTTTTGTGTACTGAGAACCTCGCCTTTCAGCATAATACACGCCGTATTTGTCAAATTTGTCGGAACGCTCATGCCTTTAGGCCTGGAAATAGTGCTGGCTGCGGTACTTAATGGTGCGGTGTATGCTTTTTGGGGAAGCGCCCCTTGGTTTTTGATAGCCTGTGCAGGTGCTTTTCACTTTTCCCTTATTTTATTTTCGGCGAGTCTCGGAGCTTGGTTTGGCTTTGGTATGTCCAGCACTGGAAAATCCGCCAATTATTACTCTCAATTAGCCACATTAGTTGGGCTTTTGGGGCTGGGCATGAGCTACAGCAAAGGTTTGGGCTGCGCACTTCTGATAACTTTTACTTTTTACATGCTGCTGTGCCTGCTGCCGGCTTTAAACGAGCGAATGAGGACCGTCTCAGCCAGCATCGCGCTGCTGATGGTTATGTTTATGCCTTTAGGCTGCTTGGTAAATTTGAGCCCTGTCTATAATGCGATCAAAAGAGCTAATCCTTTCGTAGCCCTGTGGCAGACACAGCCTGTCGATTTGTCCGATACCCGTGCGCTATTGCTCACCAACCTGGCTGAGGATGAAGGCTTCCACAAATTCGCTGATAGGTGCTTTAGTGAAATGACAGGCGAAGAGCATTTGCCCGATCACCCGCGCTGGCTGGAAATATTCTCTAATACCGTGGATAACGATCCCTATGCGGGGTGCGTGTTCAATGAAATGTATTTTAGTTGGCGTATGCGCAATTTATGTATATACTCCTTAAATTGCTTGCTGTTCTTTGCCTTGAACTTTTATCTGCTGTGGAGAAAAGCTAATAAAATCGCAGGTCTGGGAACCTAAAGCTAGGAACTTAAGGGGGAATGTCTGCTGTGAATTTAAAGCAGGTTATATTTTTCCCTATGAGAATGAGTTATTTCCAATTTTATAGCAGCTTATAAGAGCTGCAGTCCTTATGCAGCCCTTATAGTGTTTTCCGCAAAAACATCGTGAAAGCGATATACGCATTTTTGAAAGATTCTTTTTGAAAAGCACTGTTAGGGGCTGTGTCTGCGGTGAAAGGCAAGGTTATTATGGCAAGGCAAATTTACGCGGGAATGGATAGAGAAGAGAAAGAAAATGATCCGCTATACACTCGCCGTCATTCGCTGGCGCACGTTATGGCAGCAGCTGTCCGGCGTCTTTTCCCCGATACCAAGTTGGGGTTCGGTCCCGCTATCGACAACGGTTTTTACTATGATTTTCAGTTTGCCGAGCCTTTCGACGCCGAGCGGCTGCCGGAAATCGAGGCGGAGATGCGCCGCATTATCGCTGAAAAACAAGATTTTGTCCGCCGTGAGCTTCCTTTTGCTGAGGCGGTTAAGTTCTTTGAAGATGCAGGCGAAAAGCTGAAGGCCGAGTACATGCGCGAATTAGTCGATAAAGGTGAGACCATCAGCCTTTACGACAACGGAGAGTTCACCGATATGTGCGCTGGTCCTCACGTAGATAATACTTCGCGCATTCCTTCGGACTGTTTCTGCTTAGACTATTCTTCCGGCGCTTATTGGCGCGGCGATCAGTCGCGCGAAATGCTAACCCGTATTTATGGCTTGGCCTTCTCCAATAAAAAAGAGCTAAAGGAGTTTATCAAGGCTCGCGAAGAAGCCAAAAAATATGATCACCGCAAGCTTGGCAAAGAATTAGAACTCTTCACCATGTCTGAAAAAGTGGGATTGGGCCTCCCCTTATGGCTGCCTAACGGCACCGTGCTGCGCGAAGAACTAGAAAAATTGGCCAAAGAATGGGAACAGCGCGATGGTTATAAGCGCGTGGTCACTCCGGTGATCACCAATGAGCAGCTCTTTTATACGTCTGGCCATCTGCCGTATTATGCTGACAGCATGTATCCGCCCATGAGCATAGATGAGGGACAGAATTATTATCTAAAACCCATGAACTGCCCCTTCCATCACGTTATTTTTGGCAGCCGTCCCCGCTCTTATCGCGAGCTGCCCTTGCGCTTGGCGGAATATGGCAATGTGTACCGTTATGAGGCTTCAGGTACTTTGGCAGGTTTGCTGCGCGTGCGCGGCATGTGCATGAATGATGCGCATATTTACTGCAGCCCGGAGCAGCTTGAAAATGAGTTCCGCTCGGTTATTATGCTGCACAAGCGCTATTATGAGCTTTTCCGCATTGAGAACTATTGGCTGCGCCTTTCTCTGCACGACGAGATCAACACTAAGAAGTACGTCAATAACCCTGAAGCTTGGAAACAGTCTGAAGATGCTATTCGCCGGGTTATGAAGGATATAGGCATCGCCTGTGAAGAAGTTGCTGGCGAGGCGGCCTTCTATGGCCCTAAAGTAGATTTCCAAATTCGCAATGTGGTTGGGCGCGAAGAAACGGCTTCCACTAACCAGCTGGATTTTGCCGTGCCCGAACGTTTCAATCTCACCTATACGGGGTCTGATGGAGAAGTACATACTCCTTACTGCATCCACCGTGCTCCTTTAGGTACGCACGAGAGATTTTTAGCCTTCCTTATGGAGAGATTCAAGGGCGTTTTCCCCACCTGGATGGCACCTCTTCAGGTCTTGGTCGTTCCAGTCAGCGTAGAAAAATTTGGAGCTTATGCGGAAAAATTGGCCGCTGAACTCAATGATCGTCTCTTCCGCGCTGAAGCTGACTTGGGTCCTGACAGCATGAATAAAAAGATTCGCAATGCGGCGACTGCGAAAATCCCCAATATTTTAGTAGTCGGCGGAAAAGAAGAGGAAACTATGTCGGTTACTTGGAGGCGTCATGGCCATCAAGAGCAGCGCTCCCTCTCCTTTGCGGCTTTTACAGTTATTTTGGAAAAAATGCGTTCCCAGCGCGTTATGGATAATTTTGCCGACGTCGAATTGCCCGAAGCTTAATCTGTCAAGCATTTAGGCTACTGCTGTCTTTAGGGGCTGTTAACATGTCTAATATGAACTCTAAGAGTTGGCGGCTGGGCAATATGCTGAGCCGCTGGCTGGCGGGCAGCCAGGATAATAGCAAAGATGCTCCTGCTGAGGAGAAAAAAACTTATGATAAGGAAGTGTCCTCAGCAGAAGGCCATCTTCGTATTGTTCCAGGCGCTCAAGAATTAGAGTTTTACTCTACCTTTGTCGTAGAGCGCATGTTGGCCCTTAAAGTCAGCTTGGGTGGGCCTCTGTCTAAATTTGTCAAAAATGAGGGTGTCAACGAGGTCGTTATTACCGTTCCAATTGTGGAGGCAGACGGTAAAAAACACAATATTAAATCTATCTATTATGGCCCTAAAAAATCGGGGAAGGGACATGTTAAACTCGTTCAGGCCAGCAAAGGAAGCAATGCTGAAGGCGAGTGCTTTTATGAATTTGTTTATGCTCAGACCGGCGAGGATATCCGCTACGTCATAGAAATGCCCGAAGGCATTGAAGCCAGCGATTTTAAGGAAGTCGTTGATAAGCGCCCTTTATTTTCTTCAATTCCCTCTATTGCGCAGATGTCCGCGTTTCTTCGGGCGGTCATCAATCGCAAACGCACAGTTTTCGACGTTCTCGACAGTTTGAGAAAGTATGCTGCCCCCACGACTATGCTGAATGCGGCTGTTTTGCAGGACGCTGTGGAAAATCATGGTCTTGAGCTGTCGTATGCTTTGCCCCTTCGCATTAAAAAGCTGCTGACTGAACGGGTCAAAGTTATTTCTGAGCATGTGATTCTAGCTCTGGCTCTTTTTATAGATATGGAAGTTGGGGAGCTGAAATCCACTGACATTACCGGGGCAGAGACCATAACGGCTTCGGTAGCTTCTCTATATACGGTGGCCAATTATTTTGGGGCGAAAATCAGCTTTGAGGATTGGAAAGAACTTTTTGGCGACACAGGAATAACCCTAACTGAAGTTCAGGAAAAGCAGCTGATCTGGAGCTATTCCAGCATTTTATCCCAGATAGGCCAGCTGAGTTCTGACAGCACCCCGCTCTCCACACTCCAGCAGATAGCTAAAGAAAGCGGCAGCAAACGCACAATATCCTTCGCTAAGGCTTTGCAGGAACGCTTAGGCAGCAATGATCTGGCCATCAGTGACCAGCAGCTAGCCTTGCTGGCTACTCTTTCGGTGGCTAAATGCCACTACAGTCCCAATTTGGTCTCGGCTCTCTGCCTTTTTGTCGATGCGGAAATAGGCTACGTTAAAGAAAGCGATTTGGCAAGTGCCAGCATAGAGATAGATGGCTTGGAAACTTCGACTTATGCTATGCTAGCTGTGGCTGGAGCCTTCGGGGTGAGTCTGCGTGGCCTGAATCTTGGCAATTTGAGCGAAGATGAATTGCAGATGGTCTTGCCCTGTCTGGTGCGGCTCACGGGGGTGGGATTTTTAGGCGGATTCCGCAAATCTGAGGAGACCAAGCAGAATTGGCACTGGGTGCGCACCAGTCAGGCTGCTAAAAAAGCCTTAAAAAGCAATCGTGGCGTGGAGTTTACCAACAATGTGCTCTGTATGCTTCCGCTGATTGAACAGCTCAGTGAAATCGATCTAGTTCATCTGGTGGAGTCCGGCCGCGATTTTATAGCTGCCTTCCAATCTGACTATGATAAGAATATTGTGTGGCGGCGTCTCAAAGAAATACCGGAAACCAGTTTCCGCATCCCCCGGCGCGACGGTAAGGTACGCCAGAGTTACAGTTTTATAGAAGGTTTTAGCGCTTACCATTTTAGCCGTACTATAATCGGGAGCCTGATTAAACCGTCATTGGATGAATTGCTGGGAACTTCCAGCGTTATCATGGTTTTTCACGATAACCGCGATAACCGTCATTATAAATACCTGGAAAAAATATCTACAGAAGATGATTTGCAGCCGCCTCCTAATACGGGATGGGTTTGGAAAGGCGAAATCGTAGATAATCTCGACATTACCGGTTTGCCCAATATTATCCATGAAATGTCGCAGAATATTCTATTGGGGCGCGATGCGCAGACGTCGCGCGAATCGCGGCTTCTGAATCTTATATTTGAAGCGCTGCGCCGGACGGTATTGCGCAAAACTGAGTATGATTCTATTTTAGATTATCCCTCTGTTTGTGAGTTAGTGCGGCAGCGGCTGCCTCAGCTGCGCGAGACAGTCAAAAACTATATCGATGACTATACATTTAACACTATTCTCGATTGGTTTGAAGAAGATACCAGAGTTATAGTGCAGCTGCCCCTGCGCATATTTAATTGTTTAAACGATGAAAACCATTTGGATATGGTTTGTCTGCTGCTGCTGTATTCCTTAGCTGCTTCGGATTTTATGGATCGTTTTCTGGGGGCTTATTACAAGCAGGTCGATCTGTCTTCCTTCCGGGTGCTTCTAAACGAGCGCATCGCTCAGCTGCTAAGCTCGGATAATGCGGAATCGAAGATCCTCGGGCTGCGTTTGCTGGCTTCACCTGAGTTTGCCGAGGGTGCCAATTCGCGCCTTATGGTAGAATACAATCTCACGCAGGCTCTGGATGATGCCAACAGTAATGTGAGTTTTGTTGCTTGCGAAGGCCTAGTGCGGCTTTGCCTTTCCAGTATTATTCCTCTCCCCGCTTTCACGGTTCTTTTGGAAAAGGAAGTTCAGGATGAAGAGGATGCCGAAGACGAAGACGAAGAAATACCGGTAGGTGAAGCCGTTATTGACCGCCGGACTCTCCAGGATGTTACTATGGAATTGGAAGAGTGGGCGGAAGACCTGCATAAAAGCAGCCCTGAGGAATACAGAGCCCTTCCTTTTATAAGCATAGATGGTTCTGTCGATTCGGAACTTATGCAGAATTTGGCCCGTTTTTTAGCTGTTTTGCGCCAGACCAGTTACGATGAATATGGCGCTTTGCCGCGGCGCTATTACGCCTTGGTATCAGAGCGCCAGCTTAAATTGATCTGCAGCGTTATCGTGGAGACCTGGAGACAGATGGTCAAAGCTAATGGCATAAGCTTGTGTGAGATGCTCGAAGAGGCTACCCCAGCAGAGCTGTTTATCGACCAACGTTTTTTTGTCAGAGGCCATGAGAAGCAGATTTACGACACCTTTGGAGTTTACCCTTACTTAGGCGGCTCGGGGAAGCCGGTTACCATCTATCATTTCAAGCCCGAAGAGGCGGTTGCCCCATATCGCCAAGTTAGCCGTTCGATATCGGCCACTGGCAAGGAGCAGTCTCCATTTTTCAAAGACTTAGTGCAGCTTTTTTATGCTAAGGGTGATACTCGCATGGTACTCTTGCGCTTGCATTCCGTAGAAGGTATGGAGCTGAGCGAGCTGGAGACTTTCCTGTCCTCTTTTGAAACTACGCACAGTGTCGATCTGCGCACAGCTGAACGCTTCGATCCTGAACACGCCTGTTACGTGCCGGTTTTCCGCACCATAAGTTTTACACCTGAGCAGATAGGCAGCACTTATGAAGAAAAAGCTGATTTCCAGGCTTTAATGGGGCTGTTAGGCGGCAAAAAGATCGCTCTGAAAAAAGAAGAGACCGAAAAGCCGGAATCGGAAACAGTTGGTTCTGCTGACGCTTCTGTTGCTGTTTCTGCTGATAATAATGATGCTCAGGCAGACGAGCAGGAAGCTATAGCTCCTCAAGGCGATGAGATACCCGATGAACCTGAACTGGAAGAGTGGATAAATGACGAAGACAGCGGCATTGCTACAGCTCAGGAGGGGCTGGATTTAGCTCCCTTCAACGATATGGCGGCGCAGCTGAGAAAGTCGTTTAGCTTGCCAGCAGAGATGGAGCGCCCCCTAGTGAACATGCTGCTGCTGGTGGAACGCCACTCGTCTAAGCCTTTTTTATCTGCCCGAGCGCAAGCGCAAGAGTAAGCTGTAATGTCGTGTAGTTAGCGATCAGCTAACCTGCGAAACTATCTGACTCCCCCTAAAGGATGGGAGGGGGAGAAGTCGCGAATGCGACAGAGGGGGTGCCCAAGACTGTTGGGGAATCGAGGTTTAGCTTATGTTATAGGCTAGCTTGTACCCGGGCATAAGCGTGGCGATAGTTGTATATGAGTAATCATTTCCAATGTCATTGAGCCTTAACTAAATGACATTGAAGTCAGCTGGCACTATCTTTAGCGCATAATCATTAACAGGTTGCAGGCGACAAAGCCGTTCCATAAGCCATGGGCTATAACGGGTGCCCAAAGGCTTCCGCTTTTGTGGTATATCAGGGCAAAGCAGCCTCCCAATCCCGTCAACACAATGGTTCCCTGCGGATCGAAATGGGTGATGCCGAATAGAAATGAACTGAACACAGCTGCTCCCCAGGCAGGCCAGCAGCTGCGCAGTCCTTTGAACAGCAAACCGCGAAACAGCAGCTCTTCGAAAAAAGGGCCGCATACGGAGAGCATAAGAAACAGCAGCAGCCATTCAGAAGGATGGCTTTGGGCGGCAATCGCCAAAATAGGATTGTCCGAGTGCGGGCTGTGCCCGCTGAGTAATGCCGTAATTTGTGAGAGTACCCAGGCGGTTGCCATAGCGGCGCTGAAACCTATCCATCCCCAGCGCCAGTCCCGTAGGCGCATAGGCCCCAGCTGCAAAAAGGTTAGCGCTTCAGGCTGGCTGTCATCAGGAGTTTCGCGTCTATCTATTAGGCGCGGGATGAGGCAGAATATGGCGCTTATCAGAAGGGCATAAGTGCAGGCATAAGCGCAGAAAATTGCAGTGATAGGGTGGTTTTTAAAAACGAAGATTCTGGAGAACGCAACAGCTAGCAAGGCCATCAGCCACTGCAAAAGCACATAGGCCGAGCAGATTTTTATGGGGTCAAATTTTGCTGGGGAAACGGTTAGAGCGGCCTGGCGGTTGGGCCGAGACAGACGTTCGGGCCACATTTTCACGGCTATTAGGTATAGCAGCCAGGCTTGGCAGATTAGAAAATTGATTCCGGCGATAAAGAAAACGGCGCTTATCCAGCCGAGATCGAGCTTAACTCTGCGGAGATCCTCTGCGCCGAGGCCAGGGCTGGGCGGTTTTAATTTAGCATAGCGGCTCATTTCTTGCCTGGCAATGGTCTGCCAGTAATCATGCAGTTCTCGGTTAATGGCTTCCTGAAGCATTAAAGCTTCGGCCGTACTGGAATCCCGCGGTTTTTTTGATTCGCTTGCTGAGCTGCAAGTGCTGAGAGCGGCTTCGCATAAGACCTTAAAGTTATTATCCGGCTTTGTTATGGCTTTTAGCGCTTCCTGCGCTTTTTGGTATTCATGGCGGTGCATGTGCAGCAGCGCTTGATGATAGAGAATATACTGATTGCCGCAATTTTCTTCTGATGCGCTATGTAAAATAGAGATTGGGGCATCTGCTAAGCTTTGGCTGTGCTCTGGTGGCAGCAGGCCGCTCTCCTGAAGCCGCAGCATTTTGCCCGCTGTTATAATCTGAATTTTAGTTTGCACTGGCAGTTCGGCGGAGGGCTGAGCGTTATGGCTAGCTTTGCCGTAAAAACCAGGTATGATGAACGCCAGCCAGGCAGCAGCGGTTAAACACCATAAAAAAGGCCGCCAGAACGAAGGCGTGAGGGAACGGAATATTGCTGTAATGCGTTCGTCTGTCATATATTATTAAATAATATTTAGCTGCTTTTTATTACCCTTTCTCTGCAGCTGGCAAATGATATCTTCCAGTTTACCTGTGAACTGTCTGACTCCCCCTAAAGGATGGGAGGGGGAGAAGTCGCGGCTGCGACAGAAGGGATGCCCAAAATGTTGGGAAAATATTAACACATTACGCCGTATTGCGGGGAGGCAATTTTGCAAGCGCTGAGCAAAAGCAACGATTCCGGTAAATATATCGCCGCACTGGGTGATAAGTCAGAATTTTTGGCTTTGAAGGTGGGCACGGCTCTGGGTGAGGCCAAAATTTGCAGAGATTTGCAGACTGTGCGGGAACTCAGCTGTGAAGGCGAGATAGTGTGTCTAATTTTTTCGCTCAGCGATCCTGACGCTGCAGCTTGCGAAGAACTGGCTTGCCAGCTGGCTTTTGACGTGCGTCTGTTAGTCTGTGCGCCTGATGAACAAGGCCAGGAAATGCCTGCGGATTTTTTTATGGTGTGCACGAATCTAAATTTTTCCAAGCCTGTGCATACCGTGGTCCGCGATACATCCTGGCATTTTTGGGCGCTGGATCAGGAAGGGCAGTCGATATACGAAAAATACCGCAAGGTTATGAACCGGGTCAGCGATGGCATCGTGCGCTTTAACGCAGGCCTGCAGATAACGTTTGCCAATAAGACGTTTTGCCGCTGGTGTGGTATCAATAAAGCTGCCGGAATGTCAGTAAAAGATATTTTTGACGAACAGTCTCAGATGTCTTTGGAAATGTGCGTCAGGCATTTGCGTCATGGGATAATCCTGCCTTTTACCGTTATCCTAAAAAATGAGGTTATGGCTTTTATAGACCCTATTCCCCGTTTCCGTAGCGATGGGGAATATGATGGTATGCTGGCGCTGCTGCGTTTATGGGATGCGGACAGCGAAGCGGCTAAAATGGAATATGAAGCCAGCCGGACTACGCAGTATTTATTTTCTTTAACCTCCGCTCTCAATGCGACCTTTGATTTTGATGAGATTATCAGCGAAGTCGTTAAGGCTGTTCTAGGGCTGTGCGGCGATGTGAGCCTGGGGGTGCTTATCGATGGTGAAGCTCCCGTCTATCACCATGTCCCAGAAGCCGAGGCCTCGGATTTAGCCCGCGAAATGATTCCGCTCTGTTCGCGTATGCTGAAAGATAGAAATATCAGCGTACTTATGGATTTAGATGTGGAAAACGATCCTCTGATCCCTCTTATTAAGAAAAGCGGTTATGTGGGCGCAGTGTGCCTAGACCTCCATGCAACTGAGGAACATTTGGGGTACATGTGGATTCTTTTGCCAAAGAAGCTGGAGGGTATGCGCGAGATTAGCTCCATACTAATCAATACGGGGGCGCTGGCAGGCATAGCCTTGCGCAATGCTCTTAATGTGCGGGCTATGCTTAGAGAACAGCGAGAACGCAGGTGCTTTTACCGCGATGCCCTAGCGGCGGTTACCAACAATAAGCTGATACTCTGCGAATATGATGAATTTGATAGATATTGGCATGAATGCCAGGGAGAGGCAACGGATTTGCTTTTGGCGGAAACTTGTGATGTTCCGCAAGCCCGGCATTTAGCTGCGGATTTGCTGAGCAGCCGGGGATTGCCTGAAGAACTGTCTTTTAATATGGCAACCTGTGCTTCAGAGGCGGCTACCAATGTCATCAAGTATGGCTCTCCAGGCAAAATGAGCATTAAAATAGACGATAAACGCATTAGAATGCGCTTCGATGACAAAGGCAAGGGTATAGCTGTCAACAAGCTCCCTAAGGCCATATTGGCTTCTGGCTATTCGGAATCGCCGACCCCTTCTTTGGGATTGGGCTTTTCGCTAATGCTTAAGCTGTGCACAACCCTGCGCATAGCGACTGGCCATAGGGGGACGTTTTTGCTGCTTGAGGCGGATATAGAGGCGCGGGAAGCTGATTTGATGGACAGTTTTGTTAATCTGCCGAATTAAATTAGGCCTTAAGTTAAGACTTAAGTTGAGGCTTAAGTTAGGCTTATATGTCGGCGGCCTGCAGACTTGCGAACGGCCTGACTCCCCTTAAATATTATCTGGCTCTCCCTTTATCAATGTCACCTAAGTTTAGCTATATGACATTGATAAAGTATGGAAGGAATTATTTTACTGCGAACAAAAACTTTTATTCTAACATTGACGCCGGATGGAGACCTGTATGCCCGTTGTACCTCCCTTAAATACGGATTCCTACCCACAGTATGAAGAGTTAAGCCAATATTTGCACACCTTAGAAGAAGCGGTTCCCCATTTGGTTAGAGTGTATTCGATAGGGGCTTCACCGTTAGGGCGTCCGCTGCTGGTCGCAGAAGTTACCAATCAGGGAACAGGGGAAGCTGCTCAAAAAGCGTCGCTTTGGATAGACGGCAACAGCCGCGGGCGCGATACTGCCAGTTCGGTGGCCTGCCTAGCGATTTTGCATAAACTCGCTTCTGAGCAGGGACGCGATGAACTGGTAACCGATATTTTAGACCGCTTTGCTTTTTACATCATGCCGCGCGTCTGTCCAGATGAGGCTGAGGAGTACTTGCTCAATGGGGGAGGGGCTGCTGAAATTAGAGCAGGGGTAATGCCCCGCGATATCGACGAGGACGGACAGGTCTTGCAGATGCGTCAGCGTCACCCTTTAGGCGAGTGGAAAGTCTGCCCGGAAGATGAGCGCTTGCTAATACCTCGTCTTCCCGAAGACCGCGACGGAGTGTTTTATCACTTATACCGCGAAGGAATCTGTTCAGAAGATGTGCGTCTGTCGGCGGCTGCCAGGCGCACAGAGTGGCAGGCGCGAGACGATTTCCTGCGCAGCGTTAAAACTATTAGCGCAGCTTTGAGCTTGGGAGGCGGCAGTGAAGGCATTTTGGTGTCGGGGCTGGCTGAAAAGACTGCGGAAGACCGCGATCTGTGGAGACTTTTGGGACGGCGTTTTTCCTCTCTGGCGGAAGTCCCCTGCGTAGAGCGCGATGATGACTGCGATGAATGGGCTGACGCTCTATATAAAGAACAGGGAATCCTGGCTCTATCTGTTCAGCTTTGGAATTTGCCGCGCTTATTAGGGCTGGATTCCGCCGCTCCCTTTAGCGCGGAATCTCAGATTAAGGCTTTGCAATGGCTGGATAAAGAATTGGGCGGTGCTGGGTTTGAGACTTGGCATTCTTTTAATCATCCTCAGCTGGGTAGCGTTGATATTGGGGGATGGGACCTCATGCAGACCTGGTATAATCCTCCTGCTGGGGGATTTTTGCAGGGATACTGCAACATACATGTCGCCTTAGCTTTAGATTTTGCTGGTCTGTTGCCCTGTCTAAATTTTAGCGCCTTTAGCGACAGCACTGTAGGCTGGGCTGAAAGCGCTGATATAAATTCCGAAGACTTGATTCCTTTGCGGCGCATAAGTCTGGAACTTAGCAACACTGGCTATTTGCCGACGTGGATTACGGCTCGGGCCAAAGAGCTGGCGGATAATTCCGGGGTAAGACTTACCTTAGAATTGCTGGAAGGCGGAAGAATTCTTTCTCACGACAGCGTGCGCCATATCGGTTCGCTGGCAGGGCTTGTTTCCGCACACTTGGGCGAAGAAGGCAACAGTGTCCTGGGCGGGGCTCCTGCGGAGAAACGTTCTTTGCAGGTCAGCTGGATTGTCAGCGGTGAGGGCAGCTTCGAAGTCTCGGCGGGACAGCCTAGAGCTGGCAGTGCTGTTTATAATTCTCCCAGCGCTAAAAAGGCGGTTAAAACAGCTCCGGCTTATCAGGCTCTGGCCGAAAAGAATTCTGTACCGGGAGAAAAAGTCAGCACTTCTCCCGTCAGCAGGCCAGTTGCTAAACCGGTGGAAGAAGAGGAGCTGGTGGAAACTCCAGCCTTTAATGCTCCTGCTGTTAAGCCGTTGTCTTTTCCCAAATCGAGCCGTCCTGCAGTGCATCATACGGCTACGCGAGGAGAATTGGCCGCGAACTCTGTGGCCGCCCAGGCCAGGAATGTCAGTTTGCTCAAAGGCATGACCAAGATCGGCGGTGGACGTGATTCCAAGGAAGAACAGAACCTAGCTGGCAGTGGGAGCTCTTCTGTGTCTGAAACTTCATCGGGCGGAAAGAGCGTGCGTCCGGTTAGTCTGATTGCTAAATCAGTTTCGTCCGAAAGTGTAGAAGCCGCTCCAGAGCCTAAAATTCCTTCGGCTAACGAGCAGCGCGGAGCGATGAGCGGATACCGTCCTTCTACATTGCCGCCTCTGCGTCTGAGCCAGCGGGAAACAGCTGCCCAGCCGCCGGCTGCGGCTTCCGCTGAATATCGTTCTATGCTCGATAGAGACAAAGCGGCCCCCCGTTCCCTTATCCGCAGCGATTCTCCTTTGCGCAAAGAACAGAGCAGTTCTTCGGGGCGAGTCTTTGGCCAAGGCGGTATAAAGAGTATATCTTCAGCGGAGAATACATCAGCTTCTGGGCCTGCGAGGACCACTTTTGGGCGTCCGGTGGGACAGACCGATATGGAACGGCGTCAGCTGGAACGGGAGCGCTCGACCTCTGAGGTCACGACATTTGAGGGGCATGAAGTAAAGCCGCATTCTTTGTTGGGCGCTAAAAAGAAAGCTGAAGTGGAAGAGGAGAAGGAAAAGGCTCCAGAAGCGGCTTCCATTCCTATTCCCAGCGGCCCTGTAACCGCTCAGTTACTGCGCCGCCCTAAAGATGCCGAATAGGCTGTGCCTTCTGAACCCAGCGAAATGGCTCCTCCTAAAGGATGTAATATCATTTAGTTAGCGATCAGCTAACTTGCGAAACTATCTAACTCCCCCTAAAGGATGGGAGGGGGAGAAGTCGCGACTGCGACAGAGGGGGTGCCCAATACTGTTGGAAAATTGGCCGTTAACTTGATTATTAAATTAGCTGTAACGCAAACATTAGCGCGTCGCAAAACGCAGCAACAAGCATATTTGACGGTTGCGCGAAAAGTATTTGTAGGGTTTAATTCTCGTTAGGGTTAGGCTAGGCTATGCCTAGGAGATGCAGAAAACCATAAATTACGGCAGACATACAGGCAGAAGCTGGTAATGTAAAAATCCAGGCTAAAGCGATGGATTTGCCCACCCCCCAGCGCACCGCTTTGATGCGTTTGGCAGCACCGGCCCCCATAATTGCCCCGGTCACTACGTGGGTGGTCGATACCGGCATCCCTAGGGAAGCTGTAGATATTAAAACCGTCGCTGATGTCAGCTCGGCGGCAAAACCATTGGCGGGCTGCAGCCGCACAACTTTTGAACCCATAGTCTTGATAATGCGCCAGCCTCCTGCCGAAGTGCCGGCAGCTATGGCCAAAGCGCAGCCAGTTTTCACCAGCCAATGAATATCATCTTCGGGCTGGCGCAGGCCTTCGGCGATTAGAGCCATAGTAATAATGCCCATTACCTTTTGGGCGTCGTTAGTTCCCTGGGCGAAAGCCAAACATCCTGAAGAGAATATCTGGCAAATTTTGAATTTGCGGTTCACCGCTGGAGTCGCTTTGCGTAGAAGCCAGTAGATGGCCAGCATAAGCGCAAAACCGATCGTTAAACCTAAAGCAGGACTTATAAGCCCAGGTATGACGACGCGGCTGATTACGCCGGACCAAATTACGCCGTCAAAGCCTATCTTGGCTAAAGCCACGCCCACCATGCCGCCGATCAGAGCATGGGATGAAGAGGAAGGCAGACCGTAATACCAGGTGATAATATTCCAGGCTATAGCTCCTAGTAGAGCAATTAGAATGAATATCTGGCCTTCCGGGCCGCTGGAATTGACGTGAACAAGGCCGCTGGTAATCGTTTTGGCCACCCCGGTGAACATGAAAGCCCCTAAAAAGTTTAAGATGACCGCCATGGTAACAGCTACATAGGTGGGAAGAGCCCGGGTGGAAACGGCGGTGGCAATGGCATTGGCGGCATCGTGAAATCCATTTACAAAGTCGAAGGCCAGGGCGATGATTATTACCGCGATAAGTAGCCAGGGTATTTCCATTAGAAGTTTCTCCGTAAGCTGCGCTGGTCAGCATTATAACAACTTAAGATTCGCTAGATTCGCTGCTGGCCTTAAAATATCATTTTTCAGTCTCTTAGATATAAACATATAGACATTTCTGGTGACAAGACTAAATACAAATAGCCCCTCGAATGTGAGTCGAGGGGCTAAACATGGGGTTTTAGGAGGAACCAGTCCAACCGTTTTTGCAAAACAGTTAACTGAGTGGTCAACGATAAAATCATTGATGAATTAATTATATTCATAAATGGTTTTATGTCAAGAAATATTGTTTTTATTTATTCATAAGTTTTGCACATATACACAATTCCTGTGTATAAACGCTAGGAGAAGCCCTAAAATTCGAGAAAACATTAATGATGATTAAGCGTGCTCTGCCTGAACAGCAAATTGACCTTTTTGATAAGCCTGTTCTTTATTTGTCCCAGGCTGATGTCGCGGAATATTTAGGCGTTACTGTGCGCATGATTCAATACTGGGAAAGCAATGATTTGCTGCATCCCGAACGGCCTCAGGTGGGGCGTCAGCGCCGTTATACAAAAAACGATTTGGTAGAAATGCAGTTTATTAAGGCTATGATCGTCGATCAGGGATATACGATACCTGCCCTCAAAGATAAACTGGCTTTATTACAGCCGCCCTACTATTATAACGCCGCTGAAATGCACTGGGATATTACGGAAAAGACTTGGAAGAGCAATGCTGAGCTGGCTATACGGGAGATCAGCTCTAAAAAGAAACTATTAGCTGAAGTTTTAGCCAACGCTTTTCTCGATGCCGGTACTACTATTGATGAACATAAACTAGCCTTGGCCGTGCTGCGAGCCATAGACAGCGGCCTTAAGGGCCGCATATCCAAGGCTAAACGCTCTGCTAATACCCCGAGCAGGCGTTCGCGCCGCAAAAAAACACCTGCGGACCCGCTGTTCAGCGCCCCCGAAGGAACTGGCAAAAACGAATAGCTCAAGGAAGCCAAGGCTGTTGAAGAATCGCGGTGTGCAGCGTTTGTTATAGGCCAGCCTGTACGCGGGTATAAACGCGGCTATAGTAGTGTATCTAGTAGTGTATGAACAAACAATGCCAATGCCGCTGAGCCTTAAGTTAGCGGTATTAGTCTAAGCCTTTGCTGGCTTCGGGCTGGCGAGGCATGGTAATCATAATTCTGGCTGGCAGAACGTCTCCGTTTTCGGTAAGGCCGCAGTGAGGATCGTGAGATTCATCTAAAGGGATAGCGGGAATGTGGACGATATATTTGCCTGTCATGTCGCCTTGTTGATGCATGCAGGCATTTATGCTGCGCACCCAGCGCGGTAAAATAGTCGCCGCTTCGACCCGGTCTTTCCAGGATATGCGGAATTTGTGCAGATTATGGCGTCTAACTAGAGAAGCGAAGTTGTCCAGCGCCAGAACTGCGTCTTGTGGGTTGATCCCGCTCATATCTAATTCTGGAATGCCGTTAAAAGAAAATAGAGGCTGCTGGCTGGTTTCTTTATCGCTGGGCTGTTCTACAGTTTTGGTAAAGCTATTAATTTCAACATTTTGGATAGCTGGCAGATAACGCCGAAAAGTTCCGCCGATGGCTTTAACCATAAATAGAACCGGCATACCTTTGGCTGTGCGCTCCAAATTTATGAACAGGCGATCTCCTTCAAGGCGATCTATAGCTACGTTTAGACCCTGCTCTTTGAAAACTACTTCAAGCCGATCTAAAATATTTTGAGCCTGCTCTAAAAGAGGGCGGGAGTCATTTTCCATGTCTGTCTCCGTAATGAGCTTTAGGTTAATGCTTGGGTTCTGCCTGTTGTTTAGCGGGGGCTATGCCGCTCTTTTTTTCTCCAATTGCTTGCTTCTCTGAGCGCACTAGGCTCAGGTTTAAGCGCTGCTTGTCCATGTAAGCATCGCGTTTGTCGTACATGGAAAGCTCGAAGTTGCCGCTCATGGTCAGCGATTTGGTAGGGCAGGCCTCGGTGCAGATACCGCAGAAACAGCATTTGGTTAAATCTATGGCATAAGAAGCGGGATATTGGCGTCCGTTGCTCGATTTTGCTGAATCCAAATAAATACAGGCGTCGGGACACGCGCTGACGCAGACACCGCACCCCACGCACATCTCCGCCGCACAGCCAAAACAGCGCAGGCCTTCAGCCTGAACCTGTTTTTCTGTGAATCCTGAAGAGACTTCACTGAAGTCCTGGATGCGCACATCTGCAGGGTGCGTCATCATTTTGTTCTGTTTAGCATTGTCGCGAAAAGGACGGCAGCGCAGGCGTTTTTCCAAGGCCGGCATAGCAAAAACGCTGCTGTGCTCTGGGGGTGTTGGCGCTAACCCCAGTCCCTGGCGGCGTTTTATCGCTGGTGCGTCGGCAGCCGGCAAACTGCCGTCAGCGTAGGGAATGACTTTTTCTTTTTCGTAGGGATAAAGGAACTGACAGTTTTTAATGTCTGTGCCGTACTGATCTGCAATGCTTAAAGCTACCCGATCAGCTCCTCCTAGGGCGGCTACAACTGTAGAGACTTTGACTACATCTCCACAGGCCCAAACGTGAGCCCGGGATGTTTGCCCTTTGCCGTCGATAACTACCGTGCCGTTGCGGTTGGTTTTTACGTCTTCAGGCAGCCAAGGCAGCTCAACGCAGCGGCCCAATGCTGTTATGATTAGGTCGCATTCCAGCAGCTCTTCGGAACCAGCTATGGGAACTGGCTTGCGCCGTCCTGAACTGTCTTTGGCACCCAGCTTATTGCGCAGCACTTCTAACCCTTTGAGGCGGCCGTTTTCCATGACGATTTTCTGCGGAGAAGTCAGCCATTCCAGCTTGACTCCTTCTTCCTGCCCTTCTTTGATTTCTTCGTCTTCAGAGGGCATTTCTTTGCGGGTGCGGCGATAAATCATAGTAACTTCAGCACCTAAGCGCCTGCAGGTACGGGCGCAGTCAAAGCCTGTGTTGCCACCGCCGACGACGACCACTTTTTGGGGCTTAGTTTTTAGTTGCCCGCGCAGCTGCTGCTCGAGGAAATCTTCTCCGTACCACACCCAGGGCTTGTCTTCATGTTCGAGATTGAGGCGGTAAGGCTTCCAGGCACCGGCTGCTATGATAATATCTTGATGGCGTTTCTCCAGTTCTTCCCAGCTCAGGTCTTTGCCGATCTCGCAGTTGAGCTGCAGATGTATGCCGGGCAGGCTGTGAATGCGCTCCATCTCGGCATTGACTATGGCTCTGGGCAAGCGGTAATTGGGAATAGCGTTAGTTAAAAAACCTCCGGGAAGGTCTTTGGCTTCATACATGAATACTTCAAAGCCTAGAAGGCGCAGAACCATGGCGCTTTGATAGCCTGCAGGGCCAGCTCCGATAACGCCTACGGATTTGCCGTTCAGCGGAGTCTGGCAGACATAGGCCTGGTAATCAAAGCGCTCTTTTTCCGGCTGTCTCAATTCCCAGTCTGCGAAATAGCGTTTGGTATTGCGGATGGCACAGGGCGACTGACTGGCATAAGCGCGTGAGCAGCTCTTTTCGCAGGGAGCCGGACAAATGCGCCCCAAAGTGCCTACGAAGGGGTAAGTGCGCCGCAGCAACTCCAATCCTTCGCGATATTTGCCTTCGGCTGCTAGGGTCATATAGGCGCGGGCGTCGGTGTGGGCCGGACAGTTGGTGGTGCAGGGAGCCCAGCGGGTTCCGGCGTACCAAATACTTTTATTAGCAATGGTCTTTTCGTCATGGAAATCGATCATGCGCAGTACTCCCCTGGAATTAGGGGGCAAATTTGGATAGGTCCAAGGGTACTGCTCAGTTACTGGTTCTTGTATGAAACTGTTAAAGGTGACCTTAAGGCCGGTTAACACGGCTTTTATATCGTCGAAAATAGAGGGCATGCCGTTTGATTATAAGGAAATAGCGCAATTCCTTCCTATGAAGGCAAATGCTACAGAGTGTCAAAAGCCAAAAAATGGAGGTTTAAAGCATGAAAGTTGAAAGTTGCCAAGTCGGCGGGTTAGCGACTAACTGTTATATTGTCTATGACGAGGCAGAACGGGAAGGGGCTGTCATCGATCCTGGGGCTGAGGCGGAAAAGATTTTGCGCTTAATAAAACAGCGCAATCTGCATATTGGCGCTATCCTTTTTACTCACGGTCATTTCGATCATGTCGGTGCTGCAGCGGATTTACACGACGTTTTGCAGGCTCCGCTGTGGGCGCATGAGGAAGATGTTAAGTTTATTTTAGACGCTGTCAGACTGGGGTATAATTTTGGCGAGCGCGTTGAACGTGCTCCAAAAACGGTGGAGTTTCGGCTTCAGGAAGGCGTTCCTGTCAATATCGGGCCGCTGTCGTTTAGAATTTTGCATACTCCCGGGCATACTCGGGGCGGGGTTACCCTTTTGACTGGCAAATGCGCTTTTACGGGAGATACCCTATTCCGCGGCGGTATTGGCCGCAGCGACTTTGAGAGCGGAAACCACAGGGAACTTCTCAATTCCATAAAGACTAAACTGTTTACCCTGGAGGACGATATAATTGTGTATCCAGGGCATGGGCCTGCATCTTCAATAGGCTGGGAGAAAGAGAACAATCCTTTTGTGCGCCATAACTGATTGGATGCTGCAGCTAAAAAGTTGCCCTGCATAAAGCGAGCGGCCTTCAGGTAATGATGAAGGCCGCTCGGGCGCATGTTTTAGCAAAGAGGCCTGCGCCGATGCCCGCTTGCTTTAGTGGCCAGTAGATACCGGCGCTGCCTTGGCTAAATCCTGCCTATACGTTCTACCTATAAAGGAGCATTTTCGGGCTTTTTAGCTTCGATTACAAAATTTTGCCATTCATTTTTCAGCTCGAGGTCTTTCTCGGTGCTGAGACGGAGATCGTCATAGTTTTTTTGAGCTTCTTCGCAATAGCTTTTAACTTCTTGCCAGCGAGCTTTGCTCCACTTGTCGTTTTCGTTTGCAGAGCGCACACGGCCCAATTCTTTAGTGAGAAGGGCAATTTGTAGCTCGTAAAAATAGACTTCTTTGGTGAAGGGATTAAATTTTTTGGCCTTGCGGAAATATTCGCTGGCTTTGATTAAGTCGTAATCGCATTTTCCCATACGCTCGACTTCAAGATTGCCATGCTTCAGGTATTCCAGGCGATAGACCGCATGTCCCAGCGAAGTTTTGCCGTTATTGAGATTGATGGAGTAAAATACTAAACTTCCCAAGATTACAGCCAGAACCAGAGGAGCCACGATAAAGACTAAATTGTTGACCCAGCGGGCCGTGCGCATTTCGTCTTTCTTGTTCTTTTGGTTGCTGCCGATCATAATGCGGTCGCGGGCCGCAAAATAATCTTGCTGGATGGCTTCGCGAACTTTTAGGGCCTGCCGGCGCACCTGGTCCGTGAACTTGTTGGAATCGACAATGCTGCTGCATAATTCCATCGAGCCATCTAGTATGCCGAAGTGTCCTAGCTCCTCAGCCATGTCAAGCCAGTCGTCAGGGTCGCTGGAAGGCACTTCATGCAAATATTTGCTAGGACGGACGGCTTCGTCAACTTCGGTAGCTTTGGCAAAATACTCAGCCGATTTGGCAGGTTCGCCTAAGGCTAAGCTGCACAAAGCCATACCGATCAATGTGTTTAGGTCGCGGGGATTGCGGCTTAGTTTTTGCTGAAGCTCAAAGTGAAGCTCGGAAAATTTATTGCGATCGTATAGCTGTAACTGATCGTAATCGAATATGTCAGTGACATTGCGGCGGCTGAACGGGGACTGCTGCTGAGAAATGCGCGAAAAATCGTCGAACTCGCTGGACCAAGTTCCATCTTGGCCGGTTTCTTCTATATTGTCATTTTCGGGAATATATGTCTGATCTTCATTGTAATCATCTTCTTGACCGAAGTTTCCGCCCTGGTTGAAGTTT
>JAUNIO010000089.1 GCA_030535355.1 bacterium
GTTCCCGGTGCTGTTGGATTGTAAAAATGCAGCTGCAGGCTGTTCACGCTTTGCGCTGCGGCAGTTCTGGCAAGCGTAGCCTCTGAGCGAAGCGAAGCAGCGTAGCGGCCAGAAGCTGACGCAAGCAAGCAAAGCTTCATGTATTGCCTGCAGCCATGCACATTAGAGGGAAACTTTACGCAGCGAAGTCTATAGCATTATGATGCATAGCAAATATTGCAAAAGCTCTCTCCCCGCGAAGCAGCGTAGCGGGCAGAAGCTGACGCAATAAAGCCAGGTGCTGAGGATACGAATATGCAGTATGGGAGGGGGAGATGTCGCTTGCGACAGAGGGGGAGAATAAGTTAAGCTCAATAGCGCCGATGGTACTGCACTGGCGACGGTGTGGGAGAGCAGACTCTGCCCTGTTTTTGCTGCAGTCTGGCAGTCTTCATGAGCTAGAAGCTATTTTCTGCCTTGGGCCACAAATACGGGCACGGTTCTTTCATTCTCATGGGCTACGATGATCTGCCCGCCCGGAGCCATGCGCATCAGAATTCCGGCAAATTTGCCATTATACATATATAAGCCTGGCATGTTGATGTAAGGACGCCAAGCACCATCACCCCAGGCAAAGTCTATATTTTCAGTCTCATATTGAGGGCAGTATTGCTGGCAAATATAGCCTTTTTCCCATAGTCCGTCAATTAGGTTATCCCAGTCTTGCTGCTCATATTCCCGTCCGGCAGCATAAATTCCCTTAGAAGCGTAAGCGTCAATGGGCTTAATCATATAGCTGTTTTTCTTGTTCTGTACTTCCTCTCTATCAATATAGCCCGAGGCCAGGAGGGTAGTTGTAGGTATATGCTTTTTCACAAACTCGTTTTCTTCTGCAGTTAAAATGCCCTGGGTCTCTTCTAAGCGCAGTACGTGAAATAGCCACTTTGTATGCAGTATCTGAGTCTCAAATGCCCCCGCCAGGAACACCGTATTGTCCTTGATAGCCTGTAAGAATGGCCCAATGCCAGAAAAGTTCGCCATAATGTCTGCCGTGACGGCCCGTCTGTATATGGCATCGATCCTATTCCCGCTGGCAGAATAAAGCGCTTGATTTTTATAAGTTAACGAGCGAATATCGCAAATCTCGCAGCTGTAACCAATCGCCTGAAAGCGCCTGGCGAATTCCTCAAAATCTCGCAGCGTAGCGTTTTCCAAAAAATCCACGATAGCGATATTGGGAGCATTTTTCTTATAAGGGTAGGAATCGTAAAGACTGAGAAACTCTCTCACATAGCTGTCAAAAAGTTCAAACTGGCTTAGCCGATAATGGCGTATAACTTGCTGGTGGGCGGGGTTCTCGATCAGGGCTTTGCCCAGCTCCAGATCGCGCAGCATGGCTGCCGTGCCATCGGTATTGATTTCGCAGAAATAAAAATCTTCGGTTTCTTCATTATAGAAAAGATCGAAACGGGCTATGGGCAGAAAGCCATTGTACTGCTTGGGCAGCAGGATCAGCTCTTCCAGCTCGGGCGAGAAAGGAAAAAGCTTCCTGTAATTGCCATTTTGGCGGTATTCGGCTATAACTTTGCCAAAGATACGGTAGGCTGCTGCCGCTATCTCTCGGAAATGGGCGATGGTTTCCGCAGCGAATACTTTGGGAATGTGCAGGGTCTTTTCTACCGTGCTGTTCCAGTATAAGGGAGAGTGTTCCAGCAGAGTGCGCATCGCCAGGGCACCGTTTTTGTTGAGCTCAAAGTTATCTTCAATATGTTTGCGGTATTCTGCATAAATTTCACTGCTTAAGGTCACGTTTGGTCTTCTTTCCGTTGGGCTGAGATAACAGGCACAATTAAATGTTAAAATAAAAAATTAGTGGGATAACGGTATGTTAGCGATACCCTTACATTCTATGACTTCATCGAATGCGCTTAGATAGGAGCGTTCTTCACCACTCAGATTACCCTTAGCTGATTCTAGAAGGTCTTTGGCAGCAATTTCCGCATTTGTTCCGTAAAAACTGCCTTGCCAGCCCTGATTCATAAAAGAATTTTCCGCAGCCCGGATGTCTTTTTCGGTCAGCTGCAGGCGGCGTATCTCATGTTCGGCCATTTCTAAAATATTATTGTGGTAAAAAAGCCCTTTGATCAAGGCGCAATAGGCGGGAATATATCGTGGCGGTACTGCGTCAGCTGTGCGAATTTCCAGGTATTTCTTTAAGCGCACATCGGGGAAAGCCATGGACAGAAGATGCTCGATATTCTTCTCGCTGGGAACTCTGTTTTTATACAGCTCTCCAATGGTTTTACTGCCGGTCACTTGCAGCTCTTGGCCTTGTACGGTGAAAATTGGCGGCATATTGCCTAAAAAACGGATATAATCGAGAAATCCGTAATTTTCTGTAAATATTCCTGGCAGTATTCCGCACCTAAGCGCATCTACTCTGCGCCATATAGCGGTTCGCCTGAGAAATTTTTGTGGTGTGTCTCCTAAGCGTACCAATGTGGTGGTATCACAGAGCAATTTGAGAAGGGGGGAATAATAATATGCTGCCTGGATTTTTCTCCTAAAGTCATCTTCGCTATAAAAATCGATGGAGACTTGCATGGAAGCTGTGCCGCGCATCATATCACGTCCGCCGCTGCCAGTTTGCTGAAAGTGTTTATCCATTAAACGGTAACGCTCTTTGGGAATAATTCTAAGCTCTTCGACAGAACTTACTGGCTGGTAAGGCGCACTCATCAATTCAAAGCTCTTCATCTCTAGTAAGGAGCTAAAGGTCTGATGGAACTCGCTATAAATGGAAGCTATATCTTTTACATGCGATTTCGGGATAATACTAATTTCTACCTGAGCTGCCGGCTCAAGGGTAATGCTGAATTCATCGGTAATAAAGCCGAGCAAGTCTTCTCCAATTATCGGTTTTGCGCCTGGATAGCAATCCATAAGCAAGCCTATGAGTGTTTTGACGCCTAAATCTGCGTAATAAGAAATAGTTTCTTTGGTCTGCTTATTGACGATAAAGTGTTCTGCCTCTAAACCTATTTGCTCTGCTTTAGGCTTGTCGGTACAAGCGGTAAAATATTGTAAAAAGGCTGTTTCCCATTCTTGCATAGCATATATTTCCTATCGTAATATAATATTCTTTTAGCTAACCATGAAGTGTATTATTTGTCAAGATTGTTACTGATGCTGATATATTAGAATAGCGCTGTTTTGCAGCTGACGCTGATGTTTCTGGATATATTTATTATGTACAATAATTACGCATCTGTGACTGTGTATAGCAGCTGGGTATTCGTTAGTTTATTAGAACTATGAAGCTGCGAGTTAAGGCGGTTACGATTTATTGTGCCGCGCTGATTTTGCATGGCGAGAACTTTCATTAAGTGTCAATTGATTGCATATATCGGTATCTTACTCCTCCTTTATATGAAGAAATTAGCAAATGCGATAGATATAATGTTAAACTGGTTAGAAAATTAGACAGTGAATTGTCTGTTGATGAAATTATTTGTAGGTGCTAATGTATTGCTATGTATTGATAAAAGGCTTGGTAGGAAAACGCTGTAATAATCAGCATTTTCTTAACGCTGACATTAAGAGAAGCAATAGAAGGAATATAAATAAGCGGAGCGAAGTATTTCTTTTTAAGCAATATCTGATATGTAAGCAATATCAAATATCTAAGTGAACTTTATATATCGCATGAAACGCAATCTCTTTACCTTTGGTGTGGCTTTGGCGCTGCTAATGAGCGGTGTTGCCACAGTGCGGGCGCAAAATGATCCACAGAATGGATCGCAAACTGGACCGCAAACTGGAAAAACGCCTGCTGCTGCATCGGTTACTTATCAGCCTGATTCTAGTCAGGAGGAGTTAGTTACTATCTCCCCTCCGAGTGAAGATTTCATCAAAGCCATCGATGAGAATTTCAAGAAGACTATTGAAACTGGTAAACGCGGGCGCACTTTGACCGATGATGCTTATGTTAAAAACGAGCGTGAAGCGGTCGAGCAGATGGAAAGAACTGTTACAGGGCGCCAGACTTTGGACCTTAACTCTTCTACCAATTATCTTACTCTGCAGGATAGCATTGACAAAGCGGTCAGCCAGCATCCTTCACTTCGTCAGGCCCGGGAAAATATAGCCCAGGCCGAATCCCGCTACAGCCAGGCTAAATCGGCCAAAAATATTAAATTCAATGTATCCAATGTTACTACTTTGCAGCCCAAATACTTTTATAAAGGGCAAAAGGTAACGAATCCTTGGTCCGACGTGCTCAGAGCTTCTCTCGAAAAAGTGCTGACCACTTTTGGCCAGCTGGAAAATTCGATAGCGTCAGCTTATTTATCTATCGGTGTGGAGCGCCTTAACGTACAGGCGCAGGAACGCGCTATGGCGTTTAAGGTTAAGCAGGCCTTTTTGAACCGCCTTAAGGCTGACGCTATCGTCGATGTATCTTTGCTGAACTTAGGGCTTACCAAAGAAAGCTTAATAGATGCCAATAACCTCTATAAACAAGGAGTTATGGCCCGTTACGATGTGATTCAGTCCGAGCTGCAGGTGGTGGAGGCTGTGGAACAGCTAGCTTTATACAATGAAAGCCTAGAAACTGCCAATGCGGAATTATCTGAGCTGCTGTGCCTTGAGAATTCCGGGCCTAGCGTGCGCTTGGCCTTAGAAAAACCCGCCGAGATCACGGTAGATAAGAACTGTACTTTAGAAGATTTAAAACAGCTGGCGGCCAAGCGCCGTTACGAGATTATGGCCTTAGACCGCAGCCGAGAAGTTTTGCAGAAAACCCGTGAAACCGCTGAGGCTGACAGCCGCCCCACGATAGCGCTGTCTGGAGATTATATTTTTTCTCCTGGCGGAGTCGGCACCCCGGAAAGCATGATTCAGCTCAATCTGAAAATTAATTGGTCGGCTTGGGACGGCGGTGAGCGCAAAGCCAAACTGGAAGAGATCGATTCTCAGCTGCGGGCTTTGGAAGCCAGCCGGGAAACTATGGTCAGCCAGATACTTTTAAGCGTGGAACAAGCCTGGCTGGATTTTAAACTGACAGACGTGACTACGCGCACCGCTAAAAAGCGCGTAGAAGCAGCTTGGATTTTTCACGATATGGCGCGGCAGCGCTTTCTGAATGGGCTGGGGACGTCAATCGAAGTCCGCGATGCTTTGTCAAGTCTGAATACCGCCCGTGAAGCTTATGTGGCCGCCTGTTACGACCGCGATTTAGCTTTTGCCAATTTAGAATATTGTGTGGGGATAGATTTTCCTAACCGCTGTCTGGCGGTAACCCCAGAAATGCTCAATCCCAGCGATGATGAGACTCGGGAATAAGGAGATACAGATGAGTTTATTCAAGATGTTCAGCGGATTAGATAATTCTCAGCGTTGGTCCCGCCGTACCCGTGCACTCTTAGCCGCGGGGATGCTCAGCTCTGTTTTGCTGCTGCCTGGATGCGGTGATACTGGAAATACGACGGGGCAGGAAAATGGGGGAGCGGAGAGCTCTCCAGCGAGCAGCAATTTGCAGCAAACGCAAGAGGCCCTGTCCCAAGATGACGGCGGCGAAACTTCCAATTTAGAAAAGGCGGCTGCTGCTGCGCAGGTTCCCGAAGTAAGCGTAATGCAGGTGGGAACTGCTGATGTGCGTTATTCTCATGAGTGGCCGGCAACTCTGACCTCGTCGCAGACTGTAGATGTGCGCGCCCGCGTGGAAGGCACGCTCGAGAATTTCTCTTTCAAAGAAGGCTGGATGGTACAGGCGGGTCAGGTTTTGTTTACCCTGGACGATGCCCCGTACATAGCCGCCGCTCAGGCGGCTAAAGCCAATCTGGCCAAGGCCGAAGCCGATCTGCAATACGCCAAGTCTCAGGTCAACGTGCGGGCAGCCGAAGCCAAAGTCGCCTCAGCCAAGGTAGATTTGAACCGTACCCAGCAGGATGTGGACCGTTATAAACCCTTGGCTGCTAACGGTACCATCGCTCAGCAGGTCTTCGATAATGCTGTAGCCGCCCGTGATGTGGCTGATGCCAACTTAAAAGCTGCTCAGGCCGAGCTGTCTAACACTAAACTTTCCGACACGGCTAACATTCAGGTGGCTAAAGCAGGTGTTGAAGCAGCCAAAGCCCAGTTAACCCAGGCTGAGCTCAATATCGGCTATTGCACTATCACCAGTCCTGTCAGCGGCGTTATTGGCAAATTAAACGTTACTCCCGGCAATCTGGTGGGCCAGCCCGGCAATACCGCGCCGCTGGTCACGTTATCTAAACTCGATCCTATCTATGTCAATTTCAGCCTTTCAGAAAATGAGTATCTGTGGCTCATGGAATATGCCAAAGACAGTGCTGAAGAGGTAGTCATGGAACTGGTGCTGGGAGACGGCAAGGTTTATCCTTATAAAGGCAGTTTTGGTATGCTGGACCGCACTTTGGACCCCACTACAGGAACAATGGGTGTGCGCATAGTTTTCCCAAATCCCGACAGTCTTTTGCGCGAAGGTCAGTACGGCAAACTGCGCCTCTCTTCTAAGAATACTTTCAAATTAGTAGCAGTCCCGCAGCGCGCGGTTATGAACATTCAGAACGAGCATACGGTCTATGTAGTAGATTCTAACAATATAGTCGTGGCCCGCACCATTAAATTAGGCGATCCGCATGATGACGATTATATAGTGGAAAACGGTCTGAAAGAGGGAGAAAAGATCATCGTTGATGGTTTAGGCAGCGTCAGGCCAGGAACACCCTGCAAACCGGTTATGGTGAGCAAGTAAGCGCGCGTAAAGGAGATAGTTGTGGCTAAGTTTTTTATCCATCGTCCGGTGCTGTCGATAGTCATCTCCTTGGTGATTTTAATCGCGGGCGGCGTCTGTATCCCCAATTTACCCATCGCTCAGTATCCCGAGATCTGCCCGCCAGTCATTCAGGTCTCTACCCAATATGCCGGCGCTAACGCTCAGGTCGTCGAAGAGACGGTAGCGTCGTCTATCGAGCAGCAGATCAACGGTGCCGAAGGCATGCTGTATATGCGTTCTGTCTGTACAAACCAGGGCTATTATACGCTGCAGATTACCTTTGATTTAGATCGCGACCAAGATATGGCCATGGTGGACGTCAAAAACCGTGTGGCTTTGGCGACCCCACTGCTGCCAGCGGAAGTCAACGCTGTGGGTGTCAACGTTGACAAGCAGTCCACGCAAAACCTGATGTATATTTCTATTTACTCAGGAGACAAGTCCCGAGACAGTCTGTTTCTGAGTAACTACGCGACGCTCAACATTAAGGACCAGCTGGCCCGCGTTAACGGTGTGGGCAAGGTGCAGCTGGTGGCTGGACAGCGCGACTACGCCATGCGCATTTGGGCCCAGCCCGACAGAATGTCGCAGCTGCGGATTACCTGCGATGACATTATCGGCGCTATCAACACTCAGAGCGTGCAGGCACCCGCCGGTTCCATCGGCGATCCGCCCCAAAAGCAGAAAGTGCAGATGCAGTATCCGGTCAACGTCAAAGGGCGTCTGACCAAGCCGGAGGAATTTGCCAATTGTATTGTCGCTACTTCCGGTAACAATTCCTATCTGCGCATCAAAGATGTGGCCCGCACCGAATTAGGGGCGTCATCTTACAACTCTCAGGGTAAGCGTGACGACAGCGACGCGCTGATTATCGCCATTTACCAGCAGCCCAGCGCCAATTCCGTGGAGCTGGCCAAAAGTATACGCGTAAAAATGGAAGAATTGTCGCAGTACTTCCCGACCGGCGTTAATTACGAGATTACATACGACTGTACGATTTTTGTAACTAAATCCATCGAAGAAGTGGTGCATACCCTGTTTGAAGCCATCGTATTGGTGCTGATCGTGGTGATGGTCTTCCTGGGCAACTTCCGGGCTACTTTAATTCCAATTCTAGCGGTGCCGGTGTCTCTGGTGGGTACCTTTGCCGGTTTTGCGGTTATGGGCTTTACCATCAACCTGCTAACCATGTTCGGTTTGGTATTGGCTGTAGGTATTGTAGTCGATGACGCCATTGTGGTGGTCGAAGCCGTGGAGCTGCATATTGAGCACGGCATGGCTCCGCTGGAGGCTACGGAAAAAGCCATGGAAGAGGTATCTGGACCCGTTATGGCTATCGCCTTAGTGCTCTGCGCTGTGTTCGTGCCCGTGGCCTTTATGGGCGGTATGACCGGTACCATGTATAAGCAGTTTGCTATAACTTTAGCTGTTTCGGTTATGCTGTCCGCCGTAGTGGCTTTGACCATGACTCCGGCTCTGTGCGCTATCATCTTAAAACCGCGCAGTGAATCGAACGGCCTGATCTCCAAATTTTTTGGCTTATTCTTCGGCATTTTTAATAAGTGCTTTAACTGGCTGACCAGTATCTACGTCTTCGTAGTGCGCTGGTGCATTAAACTGGTCCTGCCAGCATTAGCATTGCTGGCGGTGATCTATGGCGGCGCTTACGAGCTGTTCACCCATACGCCTACGGGATTTATTCCCAACGAAGATATGGGCAACATCATCGTCTGCGCTATTTTGCCGGACGGTGCCTCGCTGGACCGCACTCAGACTGTCTGCGATCGCGTGAATGCCATCGTGCGCAAACATAGCGCTGTTGAGCATACCATTTCTTTGGCCGGTTTTAATGCCATTCAGGGTAACTTCGCTTCTAACGGCGGCGCGGTCATTGCCGTGCTCAAGGATTGGGATAAGCGTCCTAATCAAAGCGACAACTCTTTATTGCTGGCCCAGACGCTGCAGGGCGAGCTGAGCAGTATCCGCGAAGCTACGATTATGTGCGTCTGCCCTCCGCCGGTATCTGGTCTCTCTCAGACCGGCGGCGTAACTCTAGAGCTGCAGGACCGCGCCAGCAGTACAGCGCAGAATTTATCCAACGTAGCCAACGCTTTCTGTATGGATGCGATGACCAAGAAGGCTGCCTCTGTGGCTTATACCTTCTTCCGTCCCAGTGTTCCCCTTCTCAATGTTGATGTGGACCGCGATAAGCTTATGGGCCTGGGCATTCCCATCAACTCGGCCTTCACCGCTATGCAGGTCAATCTGGGCGGTTACTTTATCAATCAGTACAACGACTTAGGCCGTACCTGGAACGTTTATCTGCAGGCTGATTCCCAGTATCGCCGCACTCCTTCCGATATTGGCAAGATTTATCTGCGCAGCAGCACCAGCAGGGCGATGGTGCCGCTCAGCAATGTCAGCCGGGTCTCCGAGACCACAGGCCCTGACGTGCTTATCCGTTACAATATGTACCGCGCTGCGGAGATCAATGCTGAGCCTATGCCCGGCAGCAGTTCAGGACAGACGATCGCCGCTTTAGAGCAACTGAGCAAACAGCTGCCTCAGGGTTTTGGTTACGAGTGGACCAGTACGGCATTCCAGGAGAAGCAGGCTTCTGGCCAAACAACCCAGATTTTGGTCTTCGGTTTGGTATTCGTATTCCTCTTCCTGGCCGCGCAGTATGAGAGCTGGGGCGTTCCTTTTGCGGTGCTGCTCTCGATGCCGACGGTTATCTTTGGCGCTTTAATCGGCGTAAATCTTGTAGGCCTGGACCTGAATATTTACGTGCAGATCGGTATGCTTACGCTTATCGGTCTGTCAGCTAAAAACGCCATTTTGATTGTGGAATACGCCAAAGCCAATTATGAAAAAGGCATGGATTTGCTCGAAGCTACGGTGGAAGGCGCCCGCCTGCGCTTCCGTCCCATTCTGATGACCTCCTTCGCGTTCATTATGGGCGTAGTGCCTCTGGCCCGCGCTGTTGGCGCCAGCGCAGTCTGCCGCAAGGCTTTGGGCATCTCGGTGATGTCGGGCATGTTGGCAGCTACGATCCTGGGCGTGGTGATCATTCCTGCGCTCTACGTCTTCGTGCAGCGCTTGATCACGCTTTTCACCGGGGATACGCGCAAGGTTAAGGCCTGCACGCCGGAAAACGATGTGGTTCCCGCGGCTGTGAAAGAAACTGCTCAGAAGGACGAAGCTACTCCTAAGGCTAAGGCTGAGACAGCTGACGCTGAGGCTGCTCCCAAGGATGGTATAGGGGACCGGAAGGTTTGAGACAGAGGGGGTGCGGGGCCGAGGGCCTCGGGAGGCCGATTCTATCGGGGCCGCGGGCCGATTTCACACCCGGGCCGCGCGACACTTGATTTGAGACAAACCTTCCGCTTTCCTTCCGCAAAACCGCAGCAAATTTCCAAAAACGAGCGCCCTTTTTCCAAACATCACCACGCCGCGGATCAGCGCGGTGCCGTCTGCGATCCGGATCTCGCTGGCAGGCAGGCTGAAGCCCGCAGTCATCGCGATCACCGGCGCTTTTCAAGCCATCGCCGCCGTCAATTCAAAGCGCGTTTAACGGACCTTAAATTGCCGTTGAACGCGCTTCTTTGTGTTCCAAACCAAATTAGGATTCAATTTTCGGGCATCGGATCGCCTAAAGCGGTTTAAATCCCGAAATATCAATGTATTAATATCATAGCGCAACCCTTATCACTGTAAACGCTGTAAACACTGTAAACTATTACCTTGAAAGTTCTGGAACATATGTAAGATATTGTGCTTGCTGCGTTAAATACTGGAAACCTTTATCATTTAGTTGGGTTGTAATATGTATCAAAGGTTCTATATCGTGCGCAGGTTTAGATGACGAATCTAATAGCTGCAATGAACTAACATTAAGACATTCAGCAATTTTTTCAATCTGCTCAAGATCAAGGCCTTTACCATCTTTTTCCCAACGCGTTACAGTGCCTCGTTGTACTCCAAGTTTATCCGCTAAGCCCTGTTGGGTATATCCTGCAGCTCTTCTCATAAGTTTAATTCGTTTTAAAAGAACACTTTTGAATGTATCCATATATGATACATTTGAAAAATAAGTCTCAAATCCTATTGTAAAATGTATTACTTAATGATACACTCTATTTAATGAATGTATCACGAAATAATACATCAAAGAACTTTGTGTACAAATGCCGCAAACGCCTCGGTCTGACGCAAGTGCAATTAGCTCGGATGATGGGAGTCACTCGTTTAACCATTATCCGATGGGAACATAGCGATTTTCCTCCGCTATACACTGTTTATAAACTTGCGCACCTCCTAGATTGTGATCCCGCAGATGTTTTACGAGGTGTGTAATATGGATATTACCGTTGAAATAGCACAATCATGCACTGGATTAAGTCGAGCGACTATACAAAAACATATTCGCAAAGGTGACTACAAATCTAGACTAGAGAATCAACCCAATGGCGGCGCAAAAAGATTTATTGCCCTCGACAGCTTGCCCCAGGAAGCCCAGGACCGCTATTGGGCCCAGGTCCGCGCCCAGCAGGAAGCCC
>JAUNIO010000015.1 GCA_030535355.1 bacterium
GTGGTGTCTTTTCAGCTGCTTTAGCTGCTTTGCCGTCTTGCGCCTGCTGTTTCTTTTCGGCTGCTTTAGCTACTTTATCGCCTTGTGTCTGCGCTGCCTTCTCAGTCGCTTTAGATGAAGCTGTGGCGGCGTCGGGAACAGAATTATGTTCGTCCTCGGCAGACGCTGGCTGAGCTTTGTCGTCGGCGCTTTCTGATGTTTCTTCGGTTAAATCTATCTGGGGATAGGACAAAGGATGCGCCGAAGCGTTGGGGTTGGGGGTCACTACTGCTTCTGTATCGAAAATCTCGGGATGAGCCTGACGCCCATTGTAGTATCCGATTCCCATTAAAAAAACAAAAGCCAGCATTCCTATAACCATTTTGGTTTTCCAGGAACCCTGACTTCCGTTGTTAAACGAGGGCCAGCTCATATTAATAGCATAGTTCCAAAATGCGGATAGCGTAATTGCCGTCCACTTCAACAACTTCGCCTTTGGCGATGAGGTGTCCGTTAATGCGCAGTTCCATGGCGGCACCGTCATCTTTATCTAGTTCGATGAGGGAACCTTTAGTCATTTTGAGGATCTCGCGCACGGTTTTGCGGGTGCGTCCCATCTCCGCTTCGACTACAAAAGGAACATCGTACATAATGGTGGGGTCTTCCAAATATTCCGGCATTCCCCCCGTTTTAATAGTACGGCGGTTCATATTGTTCATGATGCTGTCCATAGAATATTCTCCTAATCTTCAGCATGTAACCATCAAACAGGTAACCGTCAAATATGCTTGTTGCTGCGTTTTGCGACACGCTAATGTTTGCGTTACAGCTAATTCAATGGTCAATTTAACAACCGATTTTCCAAATAGCTTTGGGTATCCCCTCTGCGCATTCGCGACATCTCCCCCTCCCATCCTTTAGGGGGAGTCAGATAGTTTCGCAAGTTAGCTGATCGCTAACTAAATGATATTACCTTTAGGGGGAGTCAGATAGTTTCGCAAGTTAGCTGATCGCTAACTAAATGATATTACCTCTAGGGGGATTCATAATGTGCCAATGTTAAAGCATATTCATCAGTTGATTGTAAGCGCCAAAACTACGTTTGACGCTTATTCAAACAGCTTGTTGCTGCGTTTTGCGATACGTTAATGTTTGCGCTATAGCTAATTAAATAGCCAAGTTAATTATCAGACTATCCCTGAGCCGTAACTGTTAAACGGGGATGCGAAGACGCTTTGCCAAGACGCAGAAGGTCAGCGTACAATCTCTGTTATGCGCACGCCGTAACGGCCATCGATCTCAACTACTTCACCGCGGGCGATCATTTTATTGTTGACGATTAGGTCGACGGGATCGCCAGCTTCTTTGTTGAGGTCTATAACCGAACCGACATTCAGCCGTAAAATATCCTGTACTAAACGCTGAGCACGGCCCAATTCTGCTTTGACTTCCAGGGGGACGTTGCGCAATAAATCAATACTGGAAGTAGATCCTCCTGTGGGAGCGGCACTGTTGTCAAATACGCCGAATTGTACAGAGCGTGGTCCATTGTCATTCATCGAATTCGTCTTCTCCTTCTTGTAATACGCGCTCGATCTTGCAGGCTAACTTGCCGTCTTTGGAACCCGGATAGCCTAGGAATTTTGTTTGGTCGTTGACGCGGACGCGCAGCAGCTGAGAAATCTCTGAATCCAAGCGGATTGTATCGCCTACGCTTAGAGATAGAAGCTCTTGGAACAGCAGCTCAGCCCGCCCTAGAGTTACAACTATAGGCACTTTGGCCGATTCTAGCTTTACAGAAAGCACCGATTGCTGATTGCCGCCGCCGGTACTGCTGTTCTTGGTAAGCATAAACTCGTCAAACGACGCCTTGGGAATGCAGTCTTTGAGATAACGGAAGGGCAAAACTACGTTGATAAGCCCGCTGGCTGAAGCTATCTCTGCCTGGAAGGGAATGATTACCATCAATTCCGAAGGGCTGGCGATATGTACGGCCATGGGATTGAACTCGATGGAACTCATCTGTGGCTTAACCGGTTTAATATCTTTCCACGCTGTAGTATATGCGTCCAGCAGTTTAGCCAGCGGCTTTTGTAGGATAGCTTTCTCTAAATCGGTAAAGTAGTTGCGGCTGTCGTCGCGCGGGGGCTGACCTTTTCCACCCATAAGGCGTTCGAATAAGGCGAAGGCTAAGTTAAAATCTATGTCCATAAAGCCCTGAACGTCCGGTTCCAGCCTGAATATCATCATAGGAGTGGTTTCGGGCAGGGAATTCAGATAGGAATGATAGCTCCGCGGCACGATGGTGAGTAATTCTAAATTGAACTTTGATTTGAGCATCGGCGCTAAGTTGGTGATAACCGCTTCAGAAAACGCTATGAAAACGCGCTCTAAAAACTTAGTCTGATCGCCGGAAAATTTTTCGGACTTGCGGAAATCATAGGACGCAGCTCCGTCCCCTCTGGGAGAGGATGTTAGGCGCATGATTTCGTCGTAACTACCAGTGTCGTGGCGTGGCAACTCTATCCTCCAAAGACAGGACTGCGCCATTACCGCAGTCCAATTTGTGAATCTATATCTTCGCGTTTATGTAGGATAATGCCTCTTTTTAGGCCGCTTGAAGTGGCTTATGTTTCATTTAATGAGAGGGGGAGAATTTGCGTGCCACGGATGTAATTTTAAACGCCGAAAACAGCAGGGCCAGCATAGCAATCCAGCCTATTACCGTGCACCAGGCTGCGGCGGTTAAGCCATAGGAAGGGACATAGCACAGGACTAGGTAAGCCCGTATGGACAGCTGCAGTGCGGTGCCTATAAAAGGTACGCTGAGCTGTCCTTGTCCTCGGAACCAGCCCTGAAAAGCGTTGGCCAGGAAAGGCATCCAGTAGAAAAAGGCGATTATCCGCAAATATAAACTGCCCATCTGCAGCGGCGTATCAGCATGTTGACCGAGAAAAAAGCTCAGCAGCCAGCGGTCAGCACTGTACATTATTATGCCCAGGCATCCTCCTAAAACGAGCATTATTTTACTGGCTAGATGGAAACTCTGCCGCGAGCGCTCGCTCTGTCCAGCTCCTTCATTGTGGGCTATGAAGATTGCCAAGGTTACTGCCCCAGCAGCGGCAAAGGCTTTGGCAAATCCTTCAATGCGGGACGCTGCGGCAAATGCCGCTATCCCCTCTACGCCGAGAACATTAACCCCGCGCTGGACAAAAACATTGCCGATGCAGAGCAGGGAAGTCTGGAAAGCCGACAAGGAAGCATAATACGTGGTCAGCCGCAGCAATGTAAAATCCCAAGTACAGTCCTCAGCCTGGGGAAGAAGGCTGGCATAGCGTTTACGCAGTAGCTGCCAGCAAAGCAGGGCGGCCAGACCTTGGGAGATAATGGTGGCCCAGGCCGCCCCGCTGACACCGCTGTGGAAGCCGGCGATGAATAATAAATCCAAGATAGTATTGATGATATTGGCGGCGATGAGAAAGTACAGAGCGCTGCGAGTATCTCCAACTGAGCGCAGCACGGAAGCCAAAAAATTATAGAGAAATGTTATGCCCAGACCGCCTAATATTATGTGCAGATAAGCCGTAGTTAAGGACATCACTTGCAGCGGCGTTTGCATGATTTGCAGGACCTTAGGCAGAGCCAGCCAGCTTAAGGATGTTAAGCTTATGGCAAAGCCGAAGCCCAGGCGGCTGGAAAGAAAAACTTCTCGGCGATAGCGCGATAAATCACCTGAGCCATAGATATTAGCTAAAAGTATGGCTACACCGGCACAGCAACCGGTAAGCAGGAAAATGCACACATTAACCAATACGGCGGCCAGTCCGCTGGCAGCAAATGCGGTTTGTCCTAGCCATTGGCCGATTATAGCGGAGTCAACTAAGCTGTAAAGCTGCTGGAAGATACTGCCGATTAGCAAGGGAGTGCCAATTTGCGCCAGCTGACGGCTGATGGAACCTTGGCTAAAACTAGAAGTATTTGCGCTGCTGAGTGGGTTGGACATGGTAATTAGGAAAATTAAAGAGCCTGTGAAGAATGAATGCTCATTATTCCACAGGCCCCTTTGAAATTAGGGTAGAGACTTTAACGGATCAGGCCGATGGCTGATTCTGTCATTTTGTCCATGGCTTTAAAAGAGGCGAAGTTGGCTTCGTAATTCTGCTTAGCCATACCTACCGCCGCAGACTGCTGGGCAAAGTCAACGTTGGAGAGCTCTAAACTGCTGGGGGCAATACGCCCTAAGGCACCTTGACCGGCTACGCCGACGACTGGTTCACCTGAAGCGGTAGTTTTGCCAAACGAAGTCGTTCCGGTTTTGCGCAGACCGCTGGCGTTAGCGAAGGAAGCAATGGAAACCTGATACAGCGGCACGGATTCTTTGACTACCTGTCCAGTGGTGGGGTCGGAAATGGTCTGCTCACCGTAGAGCTTGCCGGTCTCATCGAAGTGATAGCCAGAGAAACGCCCGCCGTATAAACCGGTGCTGGGATCTATCTGCAACTGGATAGCTGTTGGATCACTGCAAATATTGCCGTACTGGTCTAATTTGTAACCCATAACTGCACGGCCATCCTGGTTCGCCAAAATGCCATTGTTAAAGGCAAAGCGGCCATCGCGGGTGAACTGCGTTTGATTCCCGTCGTGAACCATGAAAAAGCCCTGGCCGTCTATGGCTAAGTTGGTAGGATTTTCGGTCTGAAAGAGCTGGCCTTGTGTGAAGATAATCCCGTTGGATTGAGTCTTCGCTCCGCCAACTCCCATAGTTTGGCCCATAACGTCGTTGAACTGCACTGACTCTGCTTTATAACCAGGGGTGAACTGGTTCTGCATGTTCTGGAAGTAGGAGTTCATCATCGTTTGGTTATTCTGAATGGCGTTGGCTGAATTATTAAAATCAAACATATCCTGCACCGCCTCCTTTATCAATACAATGTTATTATAAACGCAAAGCGATATTCTGGGAATATCGCTTGGGGAATTCTTCAGCCAGCGGCTGATTTAGACTAATCCGGTCTCCAGATCGTCAACTTTGGCGATACTGATGGTTCCCAGTTTCAAACCGGTCGCCTCCACGCGGGTGCGCAGTTCGGAGCGGCTGTCTTGCAGAACTTCTTTGGTCTCGTCGGAAGTTGTAATAAACTGGGCGCTGACTTCGCCGTTTTCGCCTCTAGTGAGCTTTATCTTGAGCTCGCCTAGATACTCGGGATTGAGTTTCAGATGAAGCTCATCGCGGTTGGCTAAATTGCGCAGTTCCATGTGCTCCACAATTTGGTTGATAACCTGCTGGCGTTTTTTGATGGTGGGATTCTGCTGCGCGGCTTTGCCTTCTTCGGTATGGCGCAAGACCGCTTCGGCTAAAGATTTATCGACAATCTTGCCTTCGCTCTTTTCGTTTTCGGATGCGGCAGCATTGCCAGCGTCTTTAGTTTTGCCTTCTTTACCTTTGCCTTCTTCTTCACCTAAAGCTTTAGCAAATTCTTTGGCGTTGGCTTCGGTGTTATTTTTGTTGACTTGGGTATCTTTGGGCATTTGCGTCATAGCCAGATCGCGCAGGTTGATGCCGCGTTCCGCTGCCAAGGCGCGCATCTCCGCCATGTCACTGGCGGATACTGTTTTGCTGCCGTTGTCAAGGGGCAGATTGAGCGCGCGCTTTTCGGCCATAGTCATAGTGTCGGGGTTTTTATACATCTGATCGTGGATGTATTCGCGGCTGCCAGGAGCAGGGCGGTTCAGTTTGGCATAGGTGGGCTTGCGCTGAGCGTTGTCGCTGTCGTCGCGGCGCTGCGTAATGCGCTGCTGAGAGTCGTCCTGTTCAGCCAGCAACTCTTCAAAGCCGTTTTTGCCGCCGGCTTCCTGCATCGCTTTGGAGAAAGAATCACCATCTTTGGCTTCAGGCTTGCGGGCAGCCTTGCTGCTTTCCTGGGTGGCCTGGGTCGAGGCCATCAATGAAACTAGCATTGAATTTTCCATAATTGCTCCTTTTGCAGGTGGCCCTGCTTTTTGTCAGCGCAATGGCTGATTAGGCGTGAATTCCTTTGTTTTGCTGGTAGTAACCGAGAACTTTATCTACGTAATCCTGGGTTTCGGGGTAGGGAGGAACTCCACCGTGCTGCTGCACCGCGCCAGGACCTGCATTGTACGCGGCAATAGCTTTGGTCATATTGCCGTCAAACTGGTCGAGCAGGCGGCTCAAATATTTGGTTCCGCCCATGATGTTTTCTCTGGCGTCGTAAGCATTTTTGACGCCTAGCTCAGCAGCGGTTTCCGGCATGAGCTGCATCATGCCCTGGGCTCCGCAATAAGAAGTGGCCTGGGGATTGAAAGCCGATTCCTGGCGGATGACGGCGCGGATCAAACTTTCATCCACATTGTACTTCTGGGAAGCCTCAGCGATAATGCTGTCGTACTGTTTGGGATCGTTGTTGACGGGAGCGCTGCTGGCATTGTTGACAGCCGAAGGATCAAAACGCTGACCGGCGGTCATAGAACCCATAATTTTCTGGAAGCTGACGGCCTCAGGGCTGTTGGCGCTGACACCGGGTTTCTTCTCATTCAAGGTGAGCGCATTCTCTAACGAGTTCATGCGGTTCTCAATCTGATTTATCCTATCAAAAACAGACATATCTGGCCTCCCAATCTCACAGACCTAAAATGTTTGCGGATTTTTTCATCTTTTGGTTAGCTGTTTTAGGCATTGTTTATACCTTTGAATACAGCTTACCTCAGTAACATTATCCCTCTAAATTCGCAAGGTGTAAATGTTTTATTGTTGTTATTTTACTAACGATTTGTTCCCAGTGCTATTTTTTTTACTCTTCAAACCCTTCTAGTTCATCTTCCGGGGCTGAACGGGCATATTTCAGGGTAGCCAGCTCGTCGAGCATTGTCGCCTCTTTGGCGTCTAATTCAGCCTGCCATTTTTCCCGGCTGGATTCTTTGTGCTTTTCATATTTTTGGCGTTCCTGAGCAGCTTTCATGAGACGTCCCCGCTGTTCCATGACCTTAATGGCCATTTCCTTAAGGCGCAGGTCCTGAGCTACTATTTTGTTCTCTAAGAATTTAATGCGGGCAGGGTAAGTGCGCAGGGCGTTTACGTCTAAACTGCGCTCTTCCTGGCGTTTTCTCAGGCTTACAATCGTGTCGGCCAGCTGTTGCTGAAGCTGGACTTTGACTTGTTTTTCGCGTTCTTCTTCCTGGAGAACTTTTGCCAATTTTTCTTTTTCGTCGTCTTCTTTGCGCACGGCTATTTCCAAAACGCGCTGCAGACGATAGACAAATTTAGGATTGGCCATTAGTCACCGCCAAACATTTCTAGGAGACGGGCACGAGTCGTTTCAAAAGGCGCTGGTTCAAAAATGCCTTGGCCTAAGAATTTCTGCACGTCATCGTATTTTTCAATAGCGTAATCTACTTTGGGGTTGGACCCTTTTTGATAGGCGCCGATATTGATTAAGTCTTCGTTTTCTTGGTAGGTAGCCAAGACGTTGCGCAGTTTATTAGCAGCTTTCTGGTGCTCTTTGGGGTTAATCTCTGTGAACAGACGGGAAACCGATTGAAGCACATCGACAGCTGGATAGCGGTTTTTATGGGCAATTTTACGGTTGAGCACGATGTGCCCGTCCAAAATACCGCGCACCGTGTCGGCGATGGGTTCGTTCATGTCGTCGCCTTCTACCAATACTGTGTAGATTGCCGTTATAGAACCCTTGGACGATGTGCCAGAGCGTTCCAGCAGTTTTGGCAGTTTGGCAAAGCAGGAAGGGGTGTAGCCTTTGGTGGCCGGAGGTTCGCCAACCGCTAGACCGACTTCACGCTGAGCCATGGCGAAACGGGTGACGGAGTCCATCATCAGCATGACGTCCATGCCCTGATCGCGGAAGTATTCGGCGACCGTTGTGCCGGTGTAGGCTCCTTTGAGACGCACCAAGGCTGATTGGTCTGAAGTCGCCACTACGACTACAGAGCGTTTCATGCCTGCCTCGCCCAAGTCGCGTTCAATAAAGTCGCGAAGCTCGCGTCCGCGCTCGCCGATGAGGGCGAGGACGTTGACGCTGGCTTCGGTGTTGCGGGCGATCATGGACAGTGTTGTGGATTTTCCTACGCCGGAACCCGCGAAAATACCCACGCGCTGCCCGCGCCCAAAGGTAAGGCAGGAGTCGATGACCCGCACTCCCAGAGATAGAGGCCGATTGATGCGCGGTCTGGTAAAGGGGTTAGGCGGTTCGGCATAAACGGGATATTCCGTTTCATACTCTAAGGGGCCTTTGCCGTCGATAGGATTGCCTAAACCGTCCAGTACCCGGCCTAAAATTTTAGGGCCTACCTTAATTGACAGTGGCTTTCCAGTGGCGCGTACTTCGCAGCCTGGGCCGATGCCTCCCAATTCGCCTAAGGGCATGAGCATGACTTTGCTGGCTTTAAAACCTACGACCTCAGCGCGTACTGGTTTGCCGCCATTTTTGTCGTATATGTAGCAGAGCTCATCAACCTGAACGGCTGGACCTTCCGATTCAATCGTTAACCCCACGACCTGACTGACACGGCCGTGCATCTTAATGGTGGTGCACTCTCTGGCGACTTTGTGGAATGTTTCAAACTTAATGTCTGGTAGAGGGCGAGGCTCGGGAAGAGGCTTAGCCAACTCATCGCGGATAGCTTGAAGCTTGGCTTCTTCTTCTGACATTTGGGGTGCGGGAGCAGGAGCAGGAGCAGCCTGATCCGCTGGTTTGGCAGGCGCGGGGCTAGGCCCAGTGCGTCTGCTGGCAGGGACCGCCTGTTGTGGCGCTGGAGCCTTGGCGGGCGCTGCTGGTTTTGCTGGTGCTTCAGTCTTCTGAGGGGGCATTGCTGTCGCCGCTTTCTTTTGTCTGGCAAACGTGTTCGAAAGCCGCTCTTATGGCGGCGATTTGTGTGGTTAGGCGGGCATCGATGTTGCCTAGGTTGGTTTCAATTATACATCCGCCGGCTTCAACTTTGGAGTCGATAACCAGATCAAAGTCTTTTAGCCCTTCAACCATTCTGGCAAAAGTTGAGCGATCATTGTTCACGAGGTGATAATCGTCCGGTGCAACGCGAATAATTACCTGTTCGCGGTCTTTGCAGTCGGCCAGCGCATCGCGGACTACGCTCATAATAAACTCGCCGTTGGAATTGATCTCTTGGCCTATCAGCCTTTCAGCTATATCTACCGATAAGCGGGCCAGCTCTGGCTCAGTGTTATCTATAAGCTTATCTCGCTCTTTTATAGCCTGAACATAGAGATCGCGGGCATGTAGCATCAGCTTCAGATATTCGTCGTGCCCCTGGCGCCTGCCGTCTATTCTGCCTTGCTCTAGACCTTGAGCGTAAGCAGCTTTGTTGGCTTCTTCAGCTTTAGTCTTGGCTAGTTCCTGGAACTGCTGGATTTTTTGGGCGGCAGCTGTTAAAGCTTCGTTAGCTTTTTTCTGGGCAGCCTGAAGTAAAGCAGCTGCTTTTTGCTGGGCTTCTTCGATAATCGCTTGATCTACAGTAATGGGCGGGGGAGCTTTTTTCTCTTCTGGAGGTTCGTCGCCCGTGGGAATGCGCACTTGGGTGGTAATGGGAGGCAAAGCTGTATCAATGTGGCCTTCGTTGCGCTTTCCGAAAACTTTTCCCAATACCGGCGAGGGCCTGTCCGCCAAGAGCTGGCGCTGCTGGAAGGCTGCCTCTTGCTGTGCTGTTGGTTTGGGGCCTTTGGTTAAAGGTGAACGCGGCGTAAATATGGCTGCTGATTCACCGGATTGTATATCTTCAGCGGGTGAGCCGGATTTGATTAAAGCCGAGCGGCGCTGCGTAGCTCCTGTCTGTCCCTGAGGAGCTTGGTTGGGGTTTCCTTTAATGAGAGCCAGTTTAGTTCACCTTGTTCCTATCTCAATGCCATCAATGTCGTGGCCATAGCATTGGGTATTATCTTAATACTTGCCGTTAACGCTAACATACGTGACATTGGCCATTATTATCTAAACTTAATTTTGCCCAGAGTTACTAAACCGCGCAAAATATTGCGTATTTGCTGTTGGGCTTGTTTAATATCGTCCCAAGGCACTTGGCCTAGATTCTCTACGTCATTGCGCAAAGCTCTAGCCATATCCGGTGATAAGAATTTATAAACCCTTTCCGAAAGCTCGCGGTTGGCACCTTTCAGAGCTAGTACCAAATCGCGGAAGTCGGTGAGGCGCAGAACTTGCTGTATGGAATTATCGTCGATATTGTTGAGGTCTTCGAAGTCACACAGCTTGTTTTTAATGTCGCTCACCAGGGTGGGATGTTTTTGGGACAGACCTGTTAGTACGCGCTCTTCAGTGTTGCGGTCCGCCTGATTGAGAATCTCGAGCAGAGTCTCTTTGCCGTCTGCGTGATGATAAGAACCTTCTTCTAGAGCTTGCTGCAGCCGGGTCTCCAGTACTTTGCTGAGATCGGCCAAAACTTCGTTGGAAACGGTATCTAAATCTGCTAAGCGTTTAGCTACCTCTGTCTGCACTAAGTTGGGCAAGTCTCCCAATACAGCCGAGGCTTGGTTGGCTTGCAGATGTGAAAGCACAACGGCGATCGTCTGCGGGTGCTCACGGCGAATTAATTGTAGCAATTGACGTGGATCTACGCGGCGCAGAAAGTCCAGCGGGCGGGTAGAAGCGGCTACTGTTTGGCTGCTGCTCATAGCTGGAGGCATGTTGTGCGCGGCCAAACCAGAACCCATGCCGGGAAAACCTCCCAGACCGGGGAAACCGCCGCCCGCCGCCGGTGTGGTGGTTCCTAAATCCTTAAGGCCGTCGGGGGCGCTGTCGGATTGACCTAAAAATTCCTGAATAACCTGAGCGCGCGTTTCCGGAGATATCTGGGGCAGTTTGGATATCTCCATGGTAATATTCTGAACTTCTTCAGGGCCAAGCTCTTTAAAAATCTCCGCCGAGGCCTCCGGAGGCAAAGACATTAGGAGGATAGCGGTCTTTTGTCGGGGGGGAAGGTTAACGGCCATGGGGCAACGCTCCTTATAAGCGGGCAGATAACTGCTCAAAAATTCACGTAAACATAATTTTTAGACTTTGTATGATTTATTCCTTTTTTTTGAAGTTTACTTTAAAACAAAAACGCTCCGATTGCTCGGAGCGTTTTTGGCTTGACTAGGCGGATAACTTATTTGTCACCGTTGAGCCAAGTGTTCTTTAACAGCTCAGCCATCTTGGTGGGACGCTCTTTAGCGAGCTTCTCCAATTGGTCAGAGGTGTTGACGCGGGTTTCGCCCATAGCTTTGGACTTACCGGACTTCTCATTGAGCAGGTCGGCGATGTCAGAGGAAGCGGAACCAGTGGTGCTACCCAGGATGAGCTGGGCCTGACCCTGCTGGACCTGACGCTGACGGCTGACGAATACGGCAATCAGAGCGATAAGAGCAACAGCGGGAACGAAGGCGATAGCGGCTACAGCGGCGGGGTTCATAGTGGTGGCGGGAGCGGCAACGGGAGCGGTGCCATTGGCCATACCCTGGGCCATCTCACTGTAGATGCCATCGAGAGAAGCGGTGGCGAAAGGTACGCTGCGAACGGTGACGGAGTCACCACGGCTGGCGTTGAAGCCAACAGCGTCTTTGACCAGACCGGCAATAGCGGCAACCTGATCGTCTTTGAGATTATCAACGGCGACGGAAACCGTCAAACGCTGAATTCTGGGGGAAGTGTCAACGTTGCGGGAAACCGTGCGGTTGACTTCATACTTCTCAGACTCTTCGGACTTGGAATAGGTACCTTTTTTGTCGCCGGAAGAGGACATCTGCACAGCACCGGAAGTCTGTTCCTTCTTATTGTACTGCTCGACGCGTTTCTGACCGCCGACTTTTACGCGGCCATTGTCTTCGGGACCGCCGACAACTTCGCGGTTAACTTCGTTCTGGGAGAAATCCACTTCAGCGGTAACCTGAGCGGCGAACTTCTGAGAACCGAGAACGGTGGCGAGCTGCTGCTCGATCTTGTCTTTCAGGTTCTTTTCTAAGTTCTGTTTGTACTCCAGCTGGCTTGAAGGGGCCATTCCGAGCTCTCCGCCGTTGAGGGGGAGACCGTTGGTGAGGTCGCGACCATTGGTGTCAACGATCTTGACGCTCTCGGCTTTCAAGTCGGGCACGGAATAGGCGACCAAGTTTACGATACCGGTGATCTGATCACGGCTCAGCTGAGCGCCGGGTTTCATCTTGAGCATTACCGCAGCTTTGGCACCTTCGGAGCCATCATCGAACAAGGTCTTTTCGGGAAGACCCAGCTTGACGTAAGCGTCGGCTACGCCCTGCATCTGGCGCATAGACTCGGTTAGTTCGCCTTCAAGGATGCGTTTATTAATAGCATCTTTTTCTTTTTCGGTCATAGTGCTCAGACCGCTGTTGGCGGGCTGATTGGAAGCCGTCATGACGGCGTGGCGGGGCAGACCATGAGAGGCCAGTCTAGCCTGCGTGGAAACCTTAACGCTGGGGGCGATAAGGATATTGTCGTTAGTGACGGCAACTTGGTGAGGAATACCCCATTCCTGTAACTTCATAGAGACATCTTTGATGTCTTCTTCGCCCAATTTGGTGGCGTATAAATCTACGGGTTTGTTAGCGCTGCTGACGAGACTGAACACGACGCCGCCTGCAACGAGAAGGCCGATTGCTACGAAGACCAAAACTTTGATCTTGGTGCTTAGAGCAGCCCAAGACGCCTTCATCTTGCCGAGACCACTTTGATTGCCTCCGCCTGGCGCTTTACCCATAGGACCGCGACCTGTAGCAAGAGGTCCACTACCAGTGCGCATTCCCGTTTGTATTCCGGTGGCCATATTTTGACTCCTTCCTACTGCAAGCCAGCTACCGTGGCTTGCCAGTGGTTCGTGTTAGTACTACAGTTGCATCTGGAACAGCGTGGTAGCTGATGTGCAAAGCTTGGACGCAATCTGAGTTGTCAAGTGGAGCATGACTTCAGATTTAGCACCAGCAATGGTCATTTCGTGCAAGTTGTTCAGATCGCCGCTTAACAATCCGTCGGTGGCCGCTTGGGCTTCCTGCATGGTGTTGTTAACGTTATTTAGAGCGTCACCCAACATGTTGGAAAATGATTTGGCATTTTCCGCACTAGGAGCTTTCAGAGAACTGACAGACCCAATGTTGCTCTTGGTGGTCATGTTAGCCACTGAATTGATGGGGCTGTGATTGCTCATGCCCGTGATTCCTTGAATGGAAGCAAATGAACTCTGCATCATAACCTCCCTTGCTTACTGGGGGAGCCAGTAGCATTTGAAAATGCGCCAGCCTGAGCTGGCATTAGTGGCTAACCTACTTGCCGATCTCCAAAGCTTTCATAGCGATCGATTTGGCTGACTCTACCACCGTAGCGTTGGCCTCGAAAGCGCGGGAAGCTTGGATCATATTGGTCATTTCGGAGATGATGTTCACATTAGGCATGGCAACATAGCCTTTGTGCTCACCTTCTTTTTGAGCCTTGGGGTTGGACGGATCATAAACCCATCTGAAGTCAGAATTATCGGCCTGTACGCCAGTAACCTCAACACCGGTTGCTGTAGGCGCTGACTCGTCGAAGGAACAAGCCGCAAATTCTTCCTGCCAATCGCCGATCTGTTTCTGATCAACTACGGCCACCATGCGGCGATAGGGAGTGCCATCAACGGTTTCCGTGGTGTTAACGTTGGCGATATTGGCAGAGGTGATGTCCATCATCTTGCGCTGAGCGGTCATACCGCTGGAAGCTACGTCGAACGTATTAAAAAATTTCATAACTTTGGCGCCTCCTGCCAGAATTTAGTGGCCTCTATCGACCGGAGTTGTCGATTATGTACTTCATGGTTCCGTAAATACCAGAAATTTTTCCAGCTAGGGCGTTGTACATAATCTGGTTCTTGGCTAAGTTGCTCATCTCTTGGTTGATATCGAGCGGACCACACTGTGATTCGACCGTGGGCTTCAGCGTGTCAGCGCTGTAACCACCGGAAGAATTGAGACGAAACTCGGCGTCTACGCAGGTACTGGCGACGTTATCGAGGCTTTCTCCGTCCTTTTCAAGAGCCATAACCTCTTTTAAGTGGCTTTCGAAAACTACACGCTGTGCATCATACCCCTGCGTATTAACGTTAGCAATATTATTTGAGATGACCTGCTGGCGCAACGACGCCGCGTCTAATGCCTTCTCTAGCAGGTTGGTGTCGACAAGCGATACTGGCTTCATCGGCTCTATCTCCTTCCTTTTCCGGTCGAACTAAAGGTTCTTCCAGATTTTTAGTCTTTCTTATTCACATCTTACCTTAGGGCTGTTGCATAAATTCTCTATTTTGTTAAATTTATGTAAATACGCCCCTCCGAAGTCTGGAATACTTTGACTTTTATTACTAACCTGTGCGTTCTGACTCTTTTAAGAACCTAAGTTTTAAATTTAAGCAGAACGCTACCGCGTTCTAATTTTTGCCTAGGAACAACTAAGAGTACAAACTTGAAAATTAAGCGTATACCCTTAATCATTCTGGCAAAAATTATCAAAAGACGATTTTCTCATTATGTTAACCTGTTCCTTCTAGATTGACGTGGTGTTTGTTGTTAAATAAACAAAATTTCGTAAATATATCTTTAGTTAAAGATCAGCTAAACAGCGAACTTGTTGACCGCTGGTGCTGCCTGATGGACCATAGTGTATTTGCGTTTACTTTTTCAATTATTATTATGCTGAAAGCCCTAATAAGATATTGACATTTAGCCTTTTTTGCGTGATAAAGTACATGGTTTAGTCTATGTGTTTGACTGTATTGATTATATCGACTATAAGTAGTTCATATTATGTGAGGTGCAGGCTTTGAACCCGTTGCAGATGGGCGGTGTTAATGTTCCTTTTACCGAGGAATTGTTTCACCAAACAAAAAAAATGCTGAAAAACAGCGAAGCGGCTAAAAGTGCGCTGGGTGAAACATCTGATGTTTATACCCCAAGCGCAGCTGCTCAGCAGTTGCCTTCTTCACCTCAAGAAAAGTTTCTAGCTCAGGCAAAATCAGAAATTTCTAAGTTAGATCCCAATAGTGAGGGATTTGTTAAGCAGGCAGCCTCTGCGCTGGTAGATTCTGCCTTAGGGCAAGTGTTTGGCAGTAAAATAGCTAAGAATCCTGGCTACCCGCAGATGAATGCTAAAATAACCCAGAAACTGCTTGACGATTATAGCGATGTAATTGGTGAATTCTTGGCCGGTCTTGTTCAGGCCAAAAATATGGGGCTGAGTGTCGGTGAGAATGACGCTGAGGTGATAAGTGCGGAAATAGCTGACGCTTCTTATCCGATAAGTTCGGATTATGAGCCCTCTGCTATTTACCAAGATGCGGAGCAGCTAGACGCGGAATATGACGAGGGAGAGCCCGCCTTTGAAGAATATGGGCAAGATGCTGATTATCCCTACGCTGAAGATTACCCGGCAGGCGATAATATTCCCGATGACGCTGATAACGATGAAGGCGCTTACGCCTATGACGATGAAGAGCTTCTAGATGATGACGGCGAAAGCGATTATGGCGATGCCGAATACTATGCTAACGATGAGGACTTTTCAACAGAGGAATAAGCGAGTAATAGTTTCTATTCGCCTAGCATATTCGGTTCAGCCGTTAATTCAATCCCGAATTTGAGGTGTACTTTTTCTTGTATCGTTTGCGCTAGGCTGATTATGTCCTGAGCCCTAGCTCCGCCGGCATTGACTAGACAGAGTACGTGTTTATCGGATAATTTGGCACAGCCTTGCTGATAGCCTTTAGAAAATCCTGCATGGTCGATAAGCCAGGCTGCCGAGAGTTTGCAGCATTTATTATTTACAGGGTATAGGGGCATGCCGGGGTTTTGCTTTGACAGCAGGTTAGCTTCCTGCAGCGGAACTATGGGGTTTAGGAAAAATGAGCCAGCACAGCGGTGATTGGGATCGCTGGGATCGTACAGCATTGATTTGCTGCGCCTGATGTCTAATACCGCCTGGCGCACTTCAGATAGCGATGGGGAACTGTTGGGCTGAAAGTAATTTTGCAGATCGCGGTAACGCAGATTGGCTGGCCCATGGATGTGCAAGCAGAAATGAACAGCGGTTATGAGGTATTTACCTTTCCAAATTGTCTTGAAATTGCTGGTCCGATAGGCAAACTTACACTCTTCGTTTTGTAGAACGAGAGAGCGCATCTCATCTATATCTAGAACTTCAACTGCTTGTATGGCTTGGGCGGCTTCTTGGCCATAAGCCCCTATATTCTGCATAGGCGAGGCTCCCACGCGCCCCGGAATGCCGCTTAAGCATTCTATACCCGCCCAGTCTTGCTGTACTGTAAAGCTGACAAGATTGTCCCATACCATGCCTGCTCCTACGCGTATGAGCACTTGTTCTTCATCTTTATTAATAATATCTATGTTCTGATTGTTCAGGCGCACTAGCAGACCGTTGTATCCGGCATCAGAGGCTAAAATGTTGCTTCCATCGCCCAAGGGGTATACTGATATATGTTCTTGCTTAGCCCATGCTAATAGCTCTCGTATCTGCGTCATTCCTGAAGGCTCGGCGAAAAAGCGGGCAGGGCCTCCTATTTCGAAGGTGGTTAATTCTGATATAGGGCGATTGGCCTGAATGCCGTCGGGAATTTGTAGTTTCATGCTGTACTCCTGAGCAGGGGTTATCTGCTGGCTGAAAATGCAGAGCTAAGAGATTAATGCTGTTTAGTTAGCGATCAGCTAACCTGTGAACTATCTGACTCTCCCTAAAGGATGGGAGGAGGAGACGTCGCGGTTGCGACAGAGGGGGCCACGGCTGTTGGGGAACTGAGGCTTAGCGTATGTAATATGCTGGCTTGTACCCGAGCGGTGGCAATTGTATGTGAGTCAAAATTTTACTGTTATCGGGCATAAACTGAAAGACAGTAGCTAATAATTATTGAGCTTTATTTAAGACGGCGATTACGGCTTCTCCATAATTTTTGAGTATATGGGGGGGGAGTATGTGAGATTTTTGCAGTTCTTCTTGGCTGCGCGGGGCAAATTGTGCCAAAGCAAATATTTCGGAATTGCTGAGCAGAAATTCGCTGGCGATCTCGTCCTTTATTACCGTCTGCGCCCGCCATTCTTTTAATCGGTGCAAGCGCTGCTGCTCCGCTGCGCTAAGTATGATGCGATCCCGGCGTTTGGGCTTGGGAAACGGTATGGCACCGATGCGCTTGCCTGCAGTTATGGCGCTGTAAACGCCGGTTGCCTGATGAGGATAAGTCTCTAGATGTTTGACTGTGGCAGATTCTATTAAGTCTTTTTCGCTTTGGGGAGGAAAGCTGGCTAACTGCAAAATGGTGTAGTCGGGCATAACCCGGAACGGCTGGATGTTCAAACGCTGAGCTTCGCGCTCCCGCCAGATATACAGCTCGCGCACTATGCCGTAACGGTGTCTAGGTATGTTGGCGATCCCTTTAATTTTGGCCCAGCCGGTACTGTCAAACGTCTTGGCGTGAAACTCTGTAGATGCGGTTTGCTTAAAAGCATATGCCGCTGCTTCAAGCCTGTTTTTGTTTTTTAATTCTTTGAGAAGTTCCTTGCGCAAATCAAAGAGATACGCAGTATCATAACGGGCATATTGGAGCATCTCTGGGCTTAAAGGGCGCTGACGCCAGTCGGCACGCTGATATTGTTTGTCTAAAACTATATTAAAATGTTTTTCGAGAAGATAAGCTAACCCGCGCCGCGGATAATTTAGCAGTCCTGCTGCTATATATGTATCAAAAATATTAGAAAAACTAAAACAGAATTCGTGCTTAAGGTGGGGGATATCGTTCATGCCCGCATGGAAGATAACGGTGCGCTCAGGTTCTGTAAACAAAGGGGCTAATGGAGTGATATCTAGGTTTAAAGGATCAAAAATAAAATCATTTTCTGGTGTCGATATTTGTACCAGACAGATTTGGTCCTGATAAGAATAAAAAGAATCTAATTCAGTGTCTAAGGCTATGAGAGAGGAATTTGCTAAAATGCGTAGGCTTTCTTCTAATAATTCTGGTGTGTTGACAAAAAATGGTAGCTCTTGCTGCATAATGCTCTCTTGTTGCATAATAAAATAGTATAATAAAATTGTTAGTATAATAAATTTTAAATAAATGACATTGCTGTAGGGTGGTAAAAAAAAACTGCGATGCAAATCTATCCATCGCAGTCCATTTTGGTTGGTGCGGGGGATGGGACTCGAACCCACACGACCGAAATCATACGCCCCTCAAACGTACGCGTCTACCAGTTCCGCCACCCCCGCAGGTGACGGATGTAATTTTATTCAAATACTTTGATTGTGTCAATAGGTTAGATGAAATAGCAGCGTTATTTTTTGAGAGTGCTCCGAATTGCATTCGGGAAGCGGCTTAATCTGCATTGTTCGCGGCTATGAACGCAACTATGATGGTAAGCGTCAAATGTAGTTTTGCCACTTACCATCAACTGATGAATATGCTTTAACATTGGTACATTATTACTCCCCCCCCTAAAGGATGTAATATCATTCAGTTAGCGATCAGCTAACTTGCGAAACTATCTGACTCCCCTAAAGGATGGGAGGGGGAGAAGTCGCTTGCGACAGAGGGGGTGCCCAAGACTGTTGGGGAATCGGATGCCAACTTGACCATTAAATTAGCTATAACGCAAGCATTAACGTGCCGCAAAACGCAGCAATAAGCATATTTGACGGTGACCTATAATGTTATGTGATTAACTATTTACAAAGTCATGGATCATCCGTTATCGGCATAAACATTCATTGAACAGCCGCTATAGGACATCGCATCTAAAGGGAATAAATTCTGTAACCAGAATAAAAACTTTTTAAGCTTTACAAAATTTTAAGCTTTATAAAAGATTTATAACCGTTCTTAGCTTTTACCCAGCATAGCTTTATTCAGCAGGAGGAATTTATGAGCGACGCTATTTCTACCGATTCCGGTAGAGCAGATTTAGGCCGCGATGTGGCCAATACCGTTGCGACAATGGGAGATGTGAATGCCCTTCAGTTTTTTCGGGAGTTCTTTCCCTGCCGAAATCTCACCCCTCGCGGTTATGCTAGTCATCACTTGCTGAAACATAAAGTTAAGTATGTTTTTGTAGCTTTGGGAGAAGCAATACCTAAACGGTGCCCTCAGGGCTGTGAATTGTTAATCGTCAGCGGTATTAGCTTTGCTTATCGCGATTTGGAAAAGCTGATAGAGCAGATGAAGGCTGCGGAGACAGGAGCGCGAGTGCTGTTAGGCATACCTACGGCACCGCTAAACGTCATCAATCAGATACGTGAACTTTTAGCGCTGAGAAAGCTTGCTGAATTAGAACGCTATGCTCCGGGCACTCCTGCCGGAGATATGCTTCGGGCACAAGACAAATATGTGCGTCAGCATCTTAAAGAAGGCCTTCGCAGCGCTTTGCTGCCTTCGTCATTTCACTGGCTTTATCAGGGAAATAACGTGGAAGATTTGCCTACGGATGGCCGCGATAGCTTTGTTTCGGCTTTTTTGCAGCGTTTGTACAGCGCTTCTCCGGAGATGCGCTTAGGCTGCTCCCGTAGGCACTGTTTAGAAGCTCTGGACGAAGTACTCGATTTAAACCATACTTTGCAAATTTCAAACTTGGATAATCGAGGCTCTTTTAAAGCCCTGCGCCGCTTTATGGTGAACAGCGGCATTTTTATGCGTATCGAGGATTGCGGCAGTTATTCGCGCTATGAAGTTAACGAGTATATACCTAGCTCGGAGTGGACTGATGTCTGGCGTCATATAACAGAGCGATTATTGGGGGATGGTGTCAGTGAGCGCTGCGTGGATTTAGGAGCATTTAGTGACGAATTGCGGCAGGCTCCTTGGGGAATTCCGCGTATAGTGCAGGCTTTGCTGCTGGGGGCTATGCTGCGCCGAGAACATTCCCGGTTAAGTTTGGAACTGAATGGGAACAAACAAAAAGTATCGGGAAGAGAGCTTTATGGGGCGTTAGCTGAATCCAAGGGCTGGCAAGTCTCTTTTCAGCCTGCGAACCCTCACGAAATGGCGTTTTTATCAAGAATAAGAGAGATATTTGCGGTAGATCAGCCGCTGATTGAGGGCATGTTCGCTAATATTTGGGATAGAACTTTGCGGGCGATAAGCTCTTGGTATCACGGTTTGCCGGGAGTGGCTAAGCTTAATAAGGAAACTATGAGTTCTTCTGCGCAGCAGTTTGTTGAGCTGATAAACGATGCTGGAAAGCGTGAAAATCCTGCTGAGTTTTTGGGCACTTATCTGCCTCAGCTGAATGGGCAAGCAGGCATTCCCCCAGAAGATGAACAAGAAGATTTGCTCAAATGGATTGCTAACTGTAAATGTGAATTGGAGCAGCGCACGGTCGATTTTCAGAATAAGCTTTGCCAAGTGCTGGCTAGCGTTTTAGGCAGAAAGGCTTCACCAGTAGAGAGTTCTGTGCAGTGGTTTGATGAGCAATTTAAAAGCTGGCTTAATCGCTTGCATTATGGTTCGGATCAGTGCGAACTTTCGGCTCATTCTAACGCATTGCGCAGGGTTTATAATCTTGCAGTTACGCCTGAAGAGCGCTGGCTGACAGTTGTGCCGCAGCAGTTGGGTATTCCGCCGCTTAAAAATTGGAATCGCGATATGACTGCGTTATATAAAGCGAGTTTTGCCAAATGCTGTGTTGAATTACAGACCTGGAGCGTGTATCAAATTGCGCCTTGGGCTATATCGGATGAGGAGCGCTCTGCTAAGATTGCCAGCTGGATGGCGGGGACTTTTGCGGGTATGAAAATTAAGAAGGACCAGCGCGAAGCGGTTATTTTAAATATGATAGAACAAATAGTCTAGCTCGGCACATAAATAAATAATATATACAATAAAATCCGTTTTGCGTAAAGCCAAACGGATTTTATTGTATATATGCCGTTACCTTTCGGCCGTGTTCAGCTCAAGAAAGCTGTTAGCCTTCTGGCGTCCACACTTCTGGGGCACGGTTAAAGGCGCACAGCAGTAATTGACGCTGCAGTCTGATTTCTTCGGGCAGGCGTTCGCTCATCTTGACCAAGAGTTCTTCATGGGAAAGAAGCTCGGCTTTCCAAGCCGATTTGCGGATGGTCATAAGCTTCTTGAAGTCGGCTTTGCTGAAATCGGAACCGGCCCAATCGATATCTTCGTAGGCAGGAACGTAACCGAGCGGGCTTTGCAAAGCATGTGCACGGCCATGGACGCGGTCCACAATCCATTTTAAGACGCGCATATTTTCACCGAAACCGGGCCATAAGAACTTACCATCTTCCTTGAGGAACCAGTTAACGCGGAAGATCGGCGGTGCTGAGGGGTGCTTAGCGCCCATATCCAGCCAGTGGGCAAAGTAATCGCCCATGTGATAGCCGCAGAAGGGTAGCATAGCGTAAGGATCGCGGCGTACTTGGCCGATGGTGCCGGCTGCAGCGGCTGTTTTTTCGGAGCCCATGGTGGCGGCTGAATAGACGCCGTGCTGCCAGTTGAAGGATTGGAAAACCAGGGGCATATCATGGGCAATGCGGCCACCAAAGATAAAGGCGGAGATGGGGACACCGTTGGGATCGTCCCATTCGGGGGCGATAGTGGGGCACTGGCATGTAGGAGCGGTAAAACGGGAATTGGGGTGGGCAGCTGGACGGCCGCAGTCGGGAGTCCAATCGTTGCCGCGCCAGTCGATGAGATGAGCCGGTGGCTCGCTCATGCCTTCCCACCATACATCGCCGTCGTCGGTAAGGGCGACATTGGTGAATATAGTATTGGCGCGAATGCTTTCCATGGCGTTGGGGTTGGATTTATAGGAAGTACCGGGGGCGACGCCAAAGAAACCAGCTTCGGGGTTGATGGCATAGAAACGTCCGTCTTTTCCTGGTTTAATCCAGGCAATGTCATCTCCGATGGTCCAGACTTTCCAATCTTTCATGCCTTCTGGAGGAATTACCATAGCAAAGTTGGTCTTGCCGCAGGCGCTGGGGAAGGCGGCCCCTACGTAAGTCTTCTCACCATTGGGTGCTTCGGCACCTAGAATTAACATGTGCTCGGCCAGCCAGCCTTCATCGCGGGCCATATTGGAGGCAATGCGAAGGGCTAAGCACTTTTTGCCTAACAAAGCGTTGCCGCCGTAGCCGCTGCCGTAAGACCAAATAGAACGCTCTTCAGGGAAGTGGACAATATACTTATTGTCAGCGTTGCAGGGCCAGGCAACATCTTTTTGCCCGGGCTCGAGGGGAGCGCCGACCGAGTGCAGACAGGGTACGAAATAACCATCTTCACCGAGCACATCCAGAACTTTTTGTCCCATACGGGTCATGATGCGCATATTCGCCACTACATAAGGGCTATCAGTAATCTCAACACCGATTTGCGCTATGTGTGAACCTAAAGGCCCCATGCTGAAGGGGATAACGTACATAGTGCGTCCCTTCATAGAGCCGGTGAATAGTTTGGTCAGGGTGGCTTTCATCTCCTGGGGATCGACCCAGTTGTTGTTAGGGCCAGCGGCTTCGCGGGTGGCGGCGCATATAAAGGTGCGGTCTTCTACGCGGGCTACGTCGTCGGGATTGGAACGGCAAAGGAAGCAGCCAGGGCGCTTCTCAGGGTTGAGAGCGATAAACGTGCCAGATTCTACCATTTGCTGACATAGGCGGTCGTATTCTTCTTGACTGCCGTTGCACCAGTAAATCTGGTCGGGGGTGCACATTTGGGCGATTTCGTTCACCCAGCTGATGAGTTTTTGATTGTTAGTAGGAATGTTTTCAGGAATGTTTTGCATGTTGTTCACCTTCCGCTTCCCCCCGTTCCATTTTAGAAACCTACCTCCTGCTTCGCAAATGCTTTTCTAATATAAGCCTAATATAAGTGCTGTCAGCGCGTCGGCTGCTAAAAGCGACGATGCGATTGTCGAAGCTGATTCATGCAGGAAAGCCATGGCTAATTGTAGTTAAAATACAAAGGAAGCAGTTAAAGCGTTCCGAAATAATATTTTTAAGTATTGGCAGTATGTTAATTCTGTGTGAATTCTATTAACTATGTTAATTAAAGAGTCTCTGCCTCTACTTTAAAATAAAGATTTTGTTGAAGACAGGTACATGCCACGAAATGTGTACCTGTGCGCAGCGCGGAGGAAATGATGAAACGCACTGGTTTGCTGTTAGGAGCGGCTGGCTTGCTGATGAGCCTTTCTGTTTGTCCAACTTGGGCTGATAATGCCCAGCTAACGCCTCAAAAGCCTAGAAATCCCAACAATCCTTTCCTCTATGCGGTTACTTGGCAGCAAACATCTGCGGAAATGGCAGCTTTAAGCTATCAAACCTACCGTTTAGCGGAATATGCTATAGCGGAAAAGATACGTTTAGGCAATTTCAAAATGCGCGATGGACTTTTGTATGAAGATACGCTGATGCAAGCGCCCGATGGTACTACTTTTGTCAGCTCTAAGCCTTTAGCCATTGTTCTAGATTTAGACGAGACCGTATTCGACAATAGCCCTTATGAAGTGTTTAGCCTCAAGCGCAACAGCCGCTATGATAATGGCTATTGGTCTTATTGGTGCCGTTACCAAGCGCAAACTCCTTCAGCGCAGCTGACTATGCCCGGTTCCATAGAGTTTCTGAAAAAGTGTATGGAATGGGGGGTTACGCCCATATACATAACCAACCGCGATATGCCCGAGCGCGAAGCAACTTTGCAGACTCTTAAAGGTATGGGATTGGACAGCCCAACTTTGGAGCAGCAGCTGATCTGCCGCGATAAACAGAAAGATAAACGCGATGCGCTAGAATTAGTTAAAAAATTAGGATGGTCCGAAGACAGTCCAGAGGCAGCAGAGTATCTGCGCAATGCCAGTGATAAGGCTGGACGGCGTGCCGCTGTAGAAATGCGCTATAAAGTGTTGGGATATTTTGGTGATAATCTGTACGATCACCCTGTGATAGTCGATTCTTCCCTACGCGAAAAAGATGCCTTGCGAGCCAGGAAAGAGCAGGTTAAAGACAATGCCGATCGATTTGGGGTTGATTGGTTTGTTTTGCCCAATATAACTTACGGAAGCTGGGTGAAACCGGTCATTTTTCCTGAACGCTCTAAGTCTGCTTTGCAGATGCTTGATGATTACGGTTTTAGTGAATGGCTAAAGCAGCATGGACCTGAAAGCGATCGGCAGCGTTAAAGTAAACGATAAACTTTATTAGTAGCTTCAGTTAGCAATTAGGTTAACAATTAGAATTAGCAATAAAAAGTTAGCAATTAGAGTTAGATAGAGTTAGCGGAGGATAACGGTATGGGTTTTTGTGGTAATTGCGGAGCCGCCATGGGGGATAATGACAAATTTTGCGGTAAATGCGGAGCGGCGGCGGTAACCGGTGGGACTGTGCCAGCGTCTATTAAAGCGCCGTCAAGTGCAGACCCTAAATTAGGCGGCTTGGCTTCTAAGCCGACTTCGGCTTTGCCCAGCGGTGCCTCTTTTGCACCTGCTTCCCCTGCCTTGGGCGGCGGCTTGGCTTCTAAGCCGACTTCGGCTTTGCCCAGCGACGCCTCGTTTGCGCCTGCTTCCCCTGCCTTGGGCGGCGGCCTGGCTTCCAAGCCGACTTCGGCTTTGCCCAGCAACGAAACGCTGGGGCAGACTAGTGCTGATAAACCTGCCGTCTCCTCTTCCAGATTGACTTCAGTGCTCTCCGAAACAGAACCTTTTGCCGCTGCTAAAACGGCAGCGGGTGCCGCTGATTCTGAAACTACAGTAGCTCTGCTAAATGTTAATAAGCGCCCAGGATACGAAGCTTCCAATGCCTATTTAGATGGTAAAAGCCCTGCCGTTAATAAACCTGGTAGCAGTGCTAGCAGTAATCCTTTTGGCAGCTCTTCTTCCCCCTTTGGGCGTCAGGGTTCCGCCGGAGCTGGCAACGGCACAGGCGGCAATGCTGATTTGCCCGTATTTGGCGCAGGAGCAGCTGCTAGCGCGGCATTTAGTTCTGGGGGCCAAAAGACAGAAAGCGATTCTCCCAGTGGGTATCCTTTTGGCAATTCGAAGGGCATCCCATTTGCAGAACCCAACGGCAGCATGGGACCGAAATCTTCCGACTTGGGACCGTTTAGCGGCGGCCCGGTGGGGACTCCTGAAGGTCAGGGAATTATCGGGCTGAAAACCGATAATGAATCATTTAAGCCTTCCGTAGCTGTGGAGGAGCCGAGGAATTCTTTAGTCGGTGGTCGGCAAAATCCGCCGGCAGCGGAAGTGGCAGTGGCTTCGGCTGCGTCTGCTTACGTCGCTGAAGAAGTCGGCCCTGAAGTTCATGACTATTTGATCTGGTCAATAATTGTGCTGCTTTGTTGCTGCCAGCCGATGGGTATTGCCAGCGTCATATTCTCAGCCATGTGTCGTTCGAAAAAGTCAAGCGGCGATTTCGACGGCGCTATGAAGATGTCGATGTATGCCAGAATATGCAATATTGTGGGGTTGATCGGCGGAGGCTTAATCGTTATTTTGTATGCTTTAATGATGGCTGGCAACTAAGCGCTTTTTAATAGTTTGCTCATATTCTATGTTATTGCTCTTGCTTCTTAAATGACATTAGCAGATAGATTAACGAAAACTTAATACAAAAACTTAGCAACTAGGAAAGTTGAGGGCAGGGATGTCGCGTTGCAAATCTTGTGGAAATGCCAATAGTGATGATCTTGCATTTTGTACAGCCTGCGGGCAGCCGCTGAAAAACGACATTTCTGACTCTTTTTCCGGAATAGGGTCGTTGAGTTTCGCTGAACCCAAAAACGATGATTTGCTGGGATTCGATTTTGGGGTGGACTTTGGCATCAGCTCAGCTGAAAAAGCAGGGGATTCTCGTGCTTTTTCAGCCGGTACGACGGATATTAAAAGTTCTCTGGATTTCAGCGGTTTGGATAGCTCGCTGAGTATCTCGGAAAACGTCTTAGAGGATATTGGCATAATTGAAGACCAAACTTTGGCTGCAGATATTAGAGAGCGCGAATCTTCTATGCACTCTGCGTTTGCAGCTTCAGATAATCTTCTGGACAGTATTAGCTCTGCTTCTGATGCTAAGTTTGACGAGACGGTGGCTGCATCTGGAGCTGGACCTGGCGAGATGTCGCTGGCTGAACAGCTGGCGGCTGCTGGAACGACCCTGGCTGCTTCGGGAAAAAATCTGCAGACAGAAGCAAATCGGGCAATGTCCAGCGATTCGGTGCGCACTGCTGTCTCGGGAGCTAACGAGGTCAAGCAAGGCGTTGAAGCCGTTAAGCAAGGTATAGAGAAAATTCGTCAGATTAAATCGGCAGACGGCACTTCGCTAAAAGCTAAAGCCGCCGCTGTAACTGCGGGGGTAACGGCTACTGTAGCCGGTGTGAAGCAAATAGCTAAAGGAGTAAAACAGGGAGAAGAAGGTGCCCGCCAAATTAAACATGACTTTACTCCTGCAGCTAGAGGTGTAAAACGCGTAGTTGACCAGGTTAAAGAGCAAAGTGGTCCGCTCGTTCAAACTATGCAGCGGGAAGCTTTGGATTATGCGCGTGAAACGTATCAGATATTGGATCCGTCGAAGGCTTGGTACGACAGCGGGGAGAACAAGAACGCTGATACGGGCGCTTCTTCTGCTGTTTCTCGGGCTGGCAGCGGAACGAATAAGCCGGATACTCTGGCAATTAGCGTGAAGGACGTTCAGGACGCTATTAGCTTAATGAAAAATATCATTATGTTCGCGTCCAATAAGCAGGAGGATCTGTCCAATATTGGCGATGAATATCGTGCCCTTCTGGCTATGAATACGAAAAATGCCAAAGTTCCCCAGCAGCTCGTCAATGAGATAACCAAGCAGGTCAGCGATATTGAAATAATGCTGGCTGAGCTTACGAAAACCCGCCAAACTATGAGCAATACGCTCGCGCAATTTTCTTCACAGACGAACGGAAAAGGTGTTTCTATTGGTGAGAAACGCACAATGCAGGAGTGGTTAAGCTTAACTAGGCAATTCAGCGATACTTATTCCGAACAGCAGCGCAAAGTTGCCGCTTTGCTGAACTGGTATAATTCGCACCGCACCCATATTCGCAGTATATTGCCGGTCGGTGGGGCTGCTAGTCTTACAGCGGCTATGTTTGATTCTCAGACAGCTTTTAACGATCTGGACAGCGACGAGGAGCAGGGAACCATCTCGATAAATGGTTCCTGCTTAGCTTTGTTCTTCTTATTGGCTATGCTCTTTTTCTTCTTAGTTTTCTTATTGTAACAGAATAATTACTCCCCCGCCTTTCTGCCCTCGCCAGCTAAACTAGCGGCTGCCGTTTGTAGAAAAGCGGTTTTTTTTTTATATTTTTGTTTTAACCCATTGCTGAGCCCGGCAGTGCAGCTGGGGATCGCCGCCGTTTATGACTGTATTGTGCTGAGCTGGCGATAAGGTGCAGGCAGTGTAGGCCAATGTGCATCCGGCGGTGGCGGTATCGATCATTAAATCATTGTCGTAAGCTTGGGTGAAATACTGTTTGAAGGCAGGGGGCATGTGCGGCACAATTTCGGTGCGTATCGTGGCCTGCATGTCAGTGTCCATCATGCTGGGATCGTAATTAACAGCGATTATTCCGCTTTCCTCCGCGGCTAAGGTTCGCGTAAGCATAATTTGGGCTGCTTTGGTTGTGCAGTATGTGCTGAAGTGAGAAATGGGCATAACTCCTGCCGAACTTATCACTTGAATGACAGCACCTTTGGACCGGCGCAGCAGGGGCAGGCAGGCTTTGAGCATAGCCACTGAGCCGATAATGTTGGTGGAAACGGCCTCTTGCCATTCTTCCAGCGATGATTCGGCTATGGTGGTGTGAGTTCCCAAAACGGCGGCGCAGTTGATGAGGACATCTAAATGGCTGAATTTTTGCTGAACCTGGCGTACAAACTCGTTTATCTCTTGGGGATGGCGCAGATCAACGCTGGCATAAAGACGCTTCTCTGCTGGCATAGCGGTCAGCCAAGGGGCGTCTTTTATTTCCTTGGCCCGGGCGCAAAGCGCTAGGCAGCAGCCCAGCTGAGAAAGGCATTTGGCTGTGGCTTGGCCCAGACCGCGGGAAGCTCCGGTGATGAGAATTACTTTATCGTGGAGCATGTTCTCTGTTTCCTCTTTTCTTTAAGGGTAACTGTAAAATATGTTTGTTGCTGCGTTTGGCGACACGTTAATGTTTGCGTTATAGCTAATTTAACGGTTAAGTTAGCATCCGATTCTCCCTACAGCTTTGGGCACCCCCTCTGTCGCAGCCGCGAATTCTTAGTATAAAGGCCCTTTTTTCGCAATTAATATAATATGCGCCAGCTATCGTGCAGAGAGCTGGCGCAGTTTTTGGTGAAGGCTAATGCAGGAACGATTCCAGCAGACCCGGTATGGCCATAGCTAAAGCTATACCCACACCGACTAAGGATTCGCCGGCAATAATGCCTGATGCCACGGGGACGGTGTACTTATCGTTGACGGCGGGTTTGTTTTTCTCTAGCCAGGTAACCAGAGCAGCGCCGATAAACATGGACAGGGAGTTATAGAAAGGTATTACCATGGCCAAGCCTACACCTGTAGCTGAAGGGATAATGCCGCGGTGTTTGGGAAACCATTTCTCTAAAAGGGGAATGAGGATGCCGATGAGGCAGCCGATGGCCATGCCCCAGCGAGCTGTGGGATGCAGAGCGGCGAAACCGTCGGATAAGAGGCGGGCCACTTTTTCCCAAACCTGGGCGGAAGGCGCAGGCCAGGTTGTGCTGCCCAATACGCTGGCATCGGGAACGATGAGGTAGAAGGCGGGCACTACGACGAGCGTACCGGCAAAGATGCCGCAGAATTGGGCGATGAATTGGCGGCGGGGGTTAGCTCCTAACACATAGCCGCTCTTGAGGTCGGTCAGCAAGTCAGCTGAGGAACCGGCTACGCCTGCGGTAAGGCCGGCGGTCATCAGGTTGGTGGTCATGCTGGAAGGCGCGATCAAGCCGAAAGTTAGCTGGGTGATTTTTCCCATAGCGCCGACGGGGGTAATATCGGATTCGCCAGTTGCGCGGCAGGCTACTAAAGCTAGGAAGAAGGAAGCGATTACGGCGATCAGTCCCATCCACCAGGTCACATCGAAGACAGTGTGCAGCAGGATAATAGCGCCCAAACCGGACAGGCCAACACCGGCGATAAACCACCAAGAAGGCACCTCGATGTCATCCATGGGATCGTGGGTCTCTTCGTGTTTTTTGCCGAAGAGAGCTCCCAAACCGCTGAAAGCGCGCATCATGGTTTTCCACTGCATGGCGAACATGGTCAGACCTGAGGCTACCATGATGGCGGCACCTGTCCAGGTGCTCCAGCCGACGATAGTGCGGTAGCCGCTGCCCTCACTGATGCCGTTAATGTCGATAGCGCCCAGGCTGGTCATCCAGGGGGCCAGCACAGCATAGGTTAGGAAACCGCCGAGCAGCATAGACCAGGCTACGCGCCAGCCTACGAGAGCACCGGCAGCGATCATCACGCCGCTGATGTCGAAATTTAATGTCCAAGCCGCTAGAGGTTTGCCACCGATGGTAAGAGCTCCCAAGCCAGGGAAATTGGCTGAACTGGGAATCCAGGGTAGATTAAAGCGTCCCCAAGTGGTGGTGGTTATGTCGCGCATTGCTGCCAAGATGCCGCCGAATAAACCGGCGAAACCTAGAGCACGGGCTTTTTGCATGGCTTCAGCACCTTTGGAGTGCAGGCTGCGCAGGGTTTCGGCGCAGGCTACGCCGCTGGGGAATTTCAGCTGTTCGACGTTGATCATTTGGCGCTTCATGGGAATAGCCATGCACACGCCCATAACTGCCAGCATGAAGGTCCATAAAGTCAGGACGCCCCAGCTCATGTGATGCCCGGTAATCAGCAGATAGGCGGCGATAGCGGAAACCATGGTGCCGCCGGTCGAATACCCTGCCGAGGAAGCGCAGGACTGCATGCAGTTATTTTCCAAAATGGACATTTGGGTCGGGAATAGTTTGGGAAAAACGCTGTGCAGGGTGGTCCAAATAGCGTATGACAAAATACAGGCGGTGATGGCCACACCCAAACCCCAGCCGGTTTTTAAGCCAACGTAAAGGTTGGATAAAGACATTACGCCGCCGATGAGCGAACCCATAATTACGGCGCGCAGGGTTAACTGGGGAATGCGGTCGCCCTGATAGACGGTGTGGAACCAGTGGTGTTCTGGGTCTTCGCTTTGGGGATCGTAATCTTTGCTCACAGCTGCCGTTTCATCGCTGGCTGCAGGTGCTGCTTCGGCGCTGGAATTTATTTCTTTTGGTGACTGGTCAAAAGTCTGTTTGGGGGTATTCTTTTTCTGTGTCTTTTGTTTTTTGGAGGATTTGCTCAAGTAGGTCTCCTAGCTGACGAGCGCAGGCGCGAGGCGGGGTCATCGTGATGTATGGTTGATTAATAAAGCAACATATTAAATTAGTTGGTAAGAACGAACTTTCCTTTTGGGACAATTTCATTTTGTTAAGGCGCAGGCCGTAATTACTACTCGACATGCTCGCGCTTATCCGAATAGCGGCGCAGCAGTATAAACGAGGTTAAGTTGCTGGAAAAGTGCAAAGCTATGGCGGGCCACAAATTGCCTGTTAGATGAACCAGCAGACAGAAAATACCCCCCAAGGATGCTGCCCAGACCATGTACCAGCGCAGATAGCGGTGGCCTCCGTGCATGATGCCGAAGATGATACTGCTGATGAGAGGGCCTGTTTCCGCTAAAAGGATTAGGCGGAAGCTGAATTCTTCTCCGCAGGCTGAGAGCAGCGCTAACCAAAGGCAGGCGGGCAGAGGCAGGTCTTTGAACGCCGGCAGAAGCAAAACATCGCGCAGCCAGAGGGCAGCTTCATTGCCGCGTCTGATAAAATAATTCAAGGCGGCGTTGGCTGACAAAGAGTTGGCGATTCCTAATATGAGAGCTGTGAATACCCAAGATGCTGCAGGGGCTGTGCCGGGCAAGCGTAGGGGCTGCCAAGAAATGTTGCGCCACCATCCCCAGAGGACAGCTATGGCGAGCAAGATGATTTGCATGGCGCTTAGTATCAGTACGGTTTTGCGCCAATCTTGTTTTTCTGCTGGGTTTAGGCCGTAATCATCCATGATACGATTGTTTTATGGATTATGGCACTCGGGATGATGTACCCAAAATGACAGGGCTGTCTCTCCATAGCGCTTGCATTTCTCGAGTTTCAAACCGTTGACTTCTTCTGGGTAATTCTCTTTGTGATGATGCTCAAAAACTATTATGCCCTCGGGAGACAGGCAGCCGCTTAAAAGGGCCAAAGTCTGCGGGCCTTCAGCGCTGTTGTAGGGCGGATCAGCTAAGATTATATCAAACTGGCCTTCGAGACGGCTGAGGGCTAGGGGAAGTTTGCCGTGGATAATGCGGCAGGCAGGTTCTGCCGCTCCAGCCCGGCTTACTTCGCCGATCAGATATTTGAGAGAGCGCCGATCGCTTTCCACAAAGACAACCTCGCGGCAGCCAGCTTGGAAGCAGGCTAAACCGAGCGAGCCGGTTCCGGCAAACAAATCCAAAACCCGCGCCTGAGGCAGGCGCAGCTGCAGAGAACTTATTAAAGCTTCGCGAACCTTATTGGTAGTGGGGCGCATCCAGGTTTCGCTGGGCAGGCGGCGGGAAGGCACGGCGGATAACCTCTCAGTGGATAATTTCGCTGACGTCGAACTGCAGATCATGGAGGTGCTGCTTAAGCGCCTGATGATCCGGCTGCTCTAGTTCGGGATCGATTCTCAGTATTTCCAGGACGTCCTGGCGAGCTAGGGTTAATAGCTGCCCGTCGCGCATTAAGTCGGCAACCTTTAATTCGGGCAGACCAGATTGGCGCATTCCGTAATAATCTCCGGGACCGCGGATATCTAAATCTTCTTCGGCAACTTCGAAACCATCAGAGATGCGGGCTATGGCCTTGAGTTTGCGCTTGGCTAAACTGCCTTTGGGCTGTCCCATGAACAGGCACATGGACTGATGCTCACCTCTGCCGATGCGCCCACGCAGCTGGTGCAGCTGGGCTAAACCAAAGCGGTCGGCATTTTCAACCAGCATAACTGTGGCATTGGGCACATCTACACCCACTTCAATGACCGTGGTGGAAATGAGAATTTTGTAATCGCCATCCTTAAATTTGCTCATGACCTCGTCTTTTTCTGCGGATTTCATTTTTCCGTGCAGCAAACCGACTGCGAACTCAGGATAAACCCGCTGGCGCAGATAATCGCATTCCTGAATAGCCGCTGCTGCCTCGATCTTGTCGTTTTCATCGATCAGAGGACAGACGATGTAAGCCTGGCGGCCTTGGTTGATCTGATAGCGTATCATTTCCAATACTTTATCGCGTTCGCTGAAGGCGACGTATTGCGATTTAATGGGTTTGCGCCCCGGAGGCAGTTCGTCGATGCGCGAAGAATCTAAATCTCCGTATAAGGTAAGCGACAGAGTGCGGGGAATAGGGGTGGCAGTCATCACTAAGAGATCGGGATGTTCTCCCTTTTGGCGAAGTATGGTGCGCTGCATTACTCCGAACTTGTGCTGTTCATCTACGATGACTAAGCCTAGGCGTTTGAAGTTAACGCCTTCCTGAATGAGCGCGTGGGTGCCTACGATTAAATCAATTTCGTGGCTGGCTAGCTTTTCGTAAGTTTGTAATTTCTTTTTTTTGGTTAAGCTGCCTTGCAGATTGCCTACGCTGATTCCGGCAGGCGCCAGCAAAGCGCTCAGCTTTTGATAATGCTGAGTGGCTAAAATTTCTGTCGGGGCCATGAGAGCCACCTGATAGCCGTTTTTGATGGCTAAAAAGGCGGCAAACGCGGCCACTACGGTTTTTCCTGAGCCGACATCGCCCTGCACTAAGCGGTTCATAGGGTATTTGCTGGTTAAATCGCTGGTTATTTCCCTACATACCCGCTGCTGTGCCCCTGTTAGGGCATAGGGGAGTATTTGCTGAAATTCAGCCTTCAATTGTTCGCAATTATTGTAAAAATTGCGGCGTTCCTGAGTTATGATGGCTTGACGGCGCTGACATATTTGAAGCTGCAGCAGCAATAACTCTTCATAAGCCAAACGGCGCTGGGCGGCGTCGCGGTTATCATAGGTCGAAGGCCAGTGCATCTCTAGGACTGCCCGGCTGCGCTCCATGAGCTGGTGCTTTTGCTCTAAACTGGGCGGCAGGGGATTGAGCAGCATTCCGGCATACGTGGGGACTAATTTAAACTGCAGCCCGCGCATATAAGTCTGGGTCATACGTCCCGAAAGGGGATATACGGGAACAATGCGATTGGTATTGATAAATGGGCCCAGCTGACTTTCCATTTCTGGGCTGGTTATTTTGCTGTGAAATAGAGTGCGCTCTATCTTGCCGATGGCGATAACTTTTTGGCCGCTGCGGAATTTGCTGGGCAGAAATTTCTGATTAAACCAAACAGCGGTAATGCTGCCGGTGGCATCGGTGATGGTGTTTTCCAAGACGACCATGTTTTTAGAGGTCGGTTTGACCGACCAGTCGCCTAGAGTTCCGCAGATGGATTCTACGGCTCCGTCAGCTAAGCGCTCTATGGCAGTCTGCTGGCGGCGGTCCTCCCAGCGCCGGGGAAAGAAAGTCAGCAGATCAGCCAGAGTGCGCAGGCCCATATCGTTGAGGCAGCTTAAATAATTGTAAGGCCTTTTCTGAGGAATGGCTTTGACTTGAGAAAGGTCTATGCGCACATCCATCTCCCGGCGCTGGGCACTGGGCAAGGGGCAGACAGTCTCTTGAGCCTGGCCGTCTTGGTTGGGCAGGAAACGGCGCAGCTCGCGGCCGGCTTCGGTAAGGCGGTGCAGCCGTTCCCCGGCAGGCAGGAGGCTGTAACTGCGCAGAGGGCGCACTATGCGCAAAATTTCCCTAGCTTCGGCCATGGGAGCGCTTTCTAGCAATTCTTCTAGGCGGTCTAAGGTCTTTTCCATGGGCAGACGGCCGCGGCAGTGGTCGCGGTACTCTTTGCGCATGAAATCTAGAAGCTTTTGCAGCAAGTCAGCTGTTGGCTCTGTGCAGTGAGACATGAGCATATTTTCGGGTCAGCCTTTTATAACCCCTTCGCGGCGCAGGCTGATATAGCATCCTGTGCCGACGATGATATGATCTACGAGTTTAATCCCCAGTAGATCTCCGGCTTTGATAAGGCGCGAAGTCAGTTTTATATCGGCTTCGCTGGGAGAAGGATCGCCGCTGGGATGGTTGTGGGCCACGATGATTGAGTCGGCTAAATTTTGCACTGCGGGATAAAAAATCTCGCGGGGATGAGCTATGCTGGAACTTAAATCACCGATAGAGATCGTGTCCATTTTGATCAAGCGTTTTTTGGTGTCTAAACAGAGTGCGCGAAAATGTTCTTTGGGCAGACTGCTCATATCGTTGATATAGCACATGGCATTCTCGGGCGTAGTCAGGCTCATATAACGGAGAGTGGATGCCCGTTTTCCCAGTTCCAACGCTGCTCCCAGGGCCAGAGCCTGAGTTTCGTCTAGCTGAAATTGCCGCATGAGCTCGTCCAAAGTGTAGCTGCTTAATTCTTCTGCTTTAAGAGTGATCAGCTGCGGAGATGGTCTATAGCTGCTGGAATGGCTATCGCCTAGAGAACCGAGCACTAAAGCGCTCAGTTCCGGATCGGTAAGGTCTTCCAGCTGGCGTTTTTGTTTTTTCTTGGACAGTTTAGCTGCGGTGTCCGCGCAGTAATTTACCCAATATTTGCTGTTCATGGCGGTCTCCTTGCTCTAGGATTGCTTGCGCCTCTATCCTAGAGGGGAAATGTTGCCAAAAACTCAACTAAATTGTTGCTTAGATGTTATATTTATATTGTTGATTTGTTATCATTTGCCAGTTATATGGCTAGCCCTTCTCCCGCAATGCGCTGAATTAGTGTCTGGTAAACAGCATTACACTCGATAATAATCTAATATCATTTAGTTAGCGATCAGCTAACCTGCGAAACTATCTGACTCCCCCTAAAGGATGGGAGGGGGAGAAGTCGCGAATGCGACAGAGGGGGTGCCCAAGACTGTTGGGGAATCGAGGTTTAGCTTATGTTATAGGCTAGCTTGTACCCGGGCATAAACGTGGCGATAGTTGTATATGAGTCAACATTCCCAATGTCATTGAGCCTTAACTAAATGACATTGGATAATAATCATCTAGGCTGATGCCAGCGCCGTTTGTACTGGCCTTTCGCAGAACCGATTATTAGCCCAGAATCTTGCGCCAATGGTATGTTAAATTTAAGCTGGTTTCTTCGCTTTATAAGCGATCTGGGTATTGGGCCAGCATGGATACTACGCGGTTTTGAATATCTATGCCCACGCTTATGTCTTCAATTTTATTAAAAAGCATAGAGAAAACTACTACTTGCCCTCCCGCAGTAGTAACGTAGCCGGAAAGAGAAGTAAAATGATCCAAGGTGCCGGTTTTACCGTGTACATCAGTGCCGGGAATACGATAACGCAGTGTGCCGTGTTCGTTGCTGGCTAAACTTTGATAATAGATGTCTGCGTATTTGTGATGAGCCATGGCAATGAGCGTATCAGCCAGCTGGCAGGGAGTGATGGTATTTGCTTTGGATAATCCGCAGCCATCTAACATGTGCAGACCGCCGGTGCTGATATGGCGGGTTTGCAAAAAGCGTTTGACACAGGATTCCCCGGTAGCGGCGCTGCCCTTTCCGGAGGCGGAGGCCCCAATAGTTTTGAACAGATGCTCAGCCAAAAAGTTGTCGCTTTGCTGATTAATTTCGGTAATCAGCTCTTTCAGGTTTGGAGAGCTAATGCTGGCGTATTGATGGCGGTTGGTTACGGCGGCTGGCTCTCCCAGGGGGCGGATGAGGCGCACTTTGCCCTTGATGATGATGCCTTTGCTGGCCAAAACATTGCCAAAAGCGCTGGCTGCAAACAGGGGAGGATTATCTACAGTTATTTCTCGCGAGACATCGCTGAGCGGCCCGCGCACGACAATGGTGCGGCTGTTGTGCTTACGCTCTATTGCTGTATTCGAAGCCCCCTGACTGGAATAGGCGATTTTAAAGTGGTTATTGCTGGGATAGGTTACGGCACCGCTGCCACTGACGCGGACATCTACTAAATTTCCGTTTAATGATAAACCTGCAACAGGGGGAGCATAGTTTTCCAAATGATAATTATCGGACCAGCCCTGCGGGTAATATTCGCGGTCGAAAAGAGAGTCATCGGCTACTATGTCACCTATGATTGCGCGGACACCTGCTTTCTGCAGCTGGCTAGCCAGCTGTTCGTACATGGTGACGGGAGTTTCCCAATAGGGTGGAGTGTTGGTGGGGTCACCGTTGCCGCGGAGGTATAAATTGCCTTGGATCACGCCTTTGTCGCTGACCGGCGGTCCCCAAAGCTCGGTAGTATAACGGTAGTCAGGCCCTAAAAGGTCTAAGGCCGTGGCAGTAGTCACTATTTTTAAGTTAGAGGCGGGAACGAGAGGAGTGTCGCCGTTATGGGAGTATAAGACCCGCTCGCTGTCCAAAACTTTTATGTAAGCTCCACATTGGGCTTGTCCCAGCGCGGGATTATTTTTGAAAAAATCATTCAGCTCAGCTTTCAGCTCTGTAGCAGGCTGGCGGGCGGGAACTGCGTCAGCGCTTTCGTAAAGTTCTGCCGGCTCTTGTTGGGGTTCTTGGGCCCAAACTGTTGATTGTAAGGTAGCTGTGCAAAGGGCCAGGCCGAGAAGCAGCCCAGAAAGCGTTTTATAGCAGTGCAATTTCATTTATTTATACCGATATTGTCAAAATCGCCTGGCGGTTGGCATTTAAGCCTGATTTGTTGGAGTAGAACAGGCTGAATATGTCCGTCTAAAGGTTATAAAATTCGTTATAATTTTAGTTTCGTTTTATAGGCAAGCTTTTCCTAGTGCATAGCGATGTTTTATTATTAATTACCTGGCGCTTTTCGCTGAATATGGCCCAGACAGATGGACTATGCTAACATAAACCATGTGCAGGAAGCGGGTCCCTATGGTGTAAGTATAACCATTTATATACTATATTTAATATAGAATATATTAATAATATAGTATATTTAAAATTAAAGGACGGGTCGATGGTGATGGTTTGTACGACACGGCGAAAAGCTGTATTGGGAATGCTATTAGCGGCATTTATACTGTTCGCTCCCAAAATGCCTGCTTGGGGAACCCCAGGGATTCCCCAATTCCAGACCGTTGCTGGGTATCAGGGACCTGCTCAGGCAGAAGTTCAGGAATTAACCAAGTTTGTTACCCCTATTATGAATGATTATGCGATAGCTGCATTGGACTTTGCTAGTATTTTAGTCGACCAGAATCCTGATATGTTTATTCAGCAATATGAGCCGATTTTGCCTACTCTTGACGCTGATCCTACCACATCCCCGACGTTAAAAAATAAAATACGCGCTGCTTTAAATAAAGCTAAAACTAATAAACAGCTCGGCAAAACCGTCGATGATAAAGTAGTTATGCAGCGTCTTAAAACAGCGATGCCGCAGTTTATCGCCCAAACGAAATTGTACAATGAGAAGCTATATACGGGAATGCGCCCCCGGCTATTTAAAATCGCTGATAAAGACCCAGACTATGCTCTGAAAATGTGCGATATGATGCAGCATAATCAAATGCTCATGAATAGGTCGGGCAATATCAGCGGTAATTCTGCAGGTTTGGGTGATACTGAACGCCGTCTTATCAATTTGCCTAATGAAGTCCGGCAATATGCCAATAAGGTTAAAGCGAAACGGGGACATTAGCAGCCCGCAGTTATGCTGCCTGAATTATTTAACACGCTGCCGCTCATCCAGCCCAGCGTGTTATTATTTTGCCCAGCATGGTCGTGACGATAATTGTATGTGAGTCACCATCTCCAATGTCATCGAACCTTGACTAAATGACATTGGCCAAAGGTGTAATGTTGTGCCGTTAGCGATTAGCTAACTTGCGAACTATCTGGCTCCCCCTAAAGGATGGGAGGGGGAGATGTCGCGGCTGCGACAGAGGGGGTGCCCAAGACTGTTGGGGATTAATTAAATGACATTGGCAGCAGAGGGAAATCTCTTGCTGATAGTTGAAATATAAATATTATATGTCCAACTTTCAGCAATTTGAGCAAAAAATGCTGCGCCATGGTCTCTCCCCAGCTCAAGTCTGCGCCTTTCGCCGCAACTATGAGCGCTTGATAGGCGGTGAGAGAGGGCTGCTTAGCTCCCGTGATATTCAGCCTGTGACCGAGCTGCCGCGCTTAGAGGCTTTGCCTTATAATGATAGCCAGGACAATGGAGACCTGCTAAATCGCTTAGCAGTGCTTAAGCTCAATGGCGGTTTAGGTACTAGCATGGGGCTGCGCGGCCCGAAATCTTTGCTGATGCTGCGCGAAGGCTATACATTTTTAGATATTTTGGTGCGACAGGTGCTGCATTATCGCCGCGATTGGGGAGTGCGCTGCCCGCTGATACTGATGAATAGCTTTCATACCAGTGAAGGAACGCGTTTTCATTTAAGCCGTTACCCCGAATTAGCAGCGCAGTGTGTACCTTTGGAATTGCTTCAGTCCCGTGCCCCTAAAGTCATGGAGGATGATTACAGCGCCGCTGTGTGGCGGGAAAATCCCGAACTAGAGTGGTGTCCGCCAGGTCACGGAGATGTCTATTTTAGCCTGTACCATACGGGCATACTGAAGTGTCTGAGAGATGCCGGTTTTCAATATATATATCTGTCCAATATCGATAATTTAGGCGCTGTAATCGATGCCCGTATTTTGCGCTATATGCGCGATAACGAAGTAGATTTTCTTATGGAAGTGGCCGTGCGTTGCGCTATGGACCGCAAGGGCGGACATCTAGCGCGTTATCGCGACGGCAAACTGGTTTTGCGCGAATCGGCCATGTGCCCGCCCGAAGAATTAGAAGAATTTCAGGACATAGAGCGTTACAGTTTCTTCAATACTAATAGTTTGTGGGTCAATATCGCTTCTCTCTGCCGTCTTTTGGAACTGCATGGCGGTTTGTTTGAACTGCCTCTGATAGTCAACCGCAAAACTATTGATCCCCGTAATCCAAAGTCGTCTAGAGTAATCCAGCTGGAAACTGCTATGGGTGCAGCTATCTCTTTATTCCCTCGCGCTCAGGCGCTGGTAGTTCCTCGGCAGCGTTTCGCTCCAGTGAAGACTGCTGCAGACTTGATTGCTTTGCGTTCCGATGCTTATGAATTAACTGATGATTATCAAATCCGTTTAATTCCTACCCGTCAGACCCCACCGCTTGTGGAAGTAGATCAGAATGTAAAATACGTCGGCGATATTGAGCGGCTTATGCCTTATGGAGTGCCGAGTTTGAAGGATTGTCAGCGTTTGCACATAGCTGGTCCTGTGCAATTCGGGCGCCGCGTGCGCTGTCAAAATCAGGTATGCATTGAAAAAGATACTCCGTACACGGTCCCGGATGATTCGTTATTGGGATAACGTAACTCTTTTTGACATATGGACAATTGTGATAAAGTGAGGAATGTATGTTACGACGGGCAGTTTATCCTGGCAGTTTTGATCCGCTGACCAACGGACATTTGGATATTATTCATCGGGCTGCGGAAATAGTTGATGAGCTTTTAGTTGCGGTTGTGTGCAACCCTTCAAAATCTCCTTTGTTTAGCTTGGAAGAACGGCGTCAAATGCTGTCTGAGTGCCTGCGCGGCCTGCCCAATGTGCGTGTAGATTGTTTTGAAGGCCTGCTCGTCGATTATATGCGCGTGCAGCAGGCGGGAATTATTGTGAAAGGTCTGCGCGCTGTGTCCGACTTTGAAGTAGAATTTCAAATGGCTTTAATGAATCGCAAATTGGCGCCTGAGGTCGATACCATTTTTTTAATGACTTCAGCAAAACACGCTTTTTTAAGCTCTAGCTCTGTTAAAGAAGTCGTTAAACTGGGAGGGCAGGTCAGTGATATGGTGCCTCCTTATGTTGAAGAGCGTCTGCTTAAGAAATTTTTTAGCCGCTGAAATCGAGCCTTAACTAAATGACATTGTTAAATTGTAAAGGGAATACCGTACTTACTCTAGAACTTTACAAAGTTTTTGAGGGTAAACTCTTTAAAAACTGCAGATGCGCTAGGGAGGCCCGCATGGCTGGTGTTCGCTTAATTAATGTCAATAAAATTTATCCGGGTAGAAAAATTTCCCGTCCATGGTACGAATTTTGGAGACCCAGAGAGCAGGGCCCCGATGTGCATGTCGTTAAAGACGCCAATATTGAGATTGAAGATGGTGAGTTCCTAGTGTTGGTGGGAGCGTCGGGATGTGGAAAATCGACGACGCTGCGCATGGTAGCTGGTTTGGAGGATATTACCAGCGGCGATATTTTTATTGGAGATCGCCGGGTAAATGATGTCTCTCCCAAAGACCGCGACATAGCTATGGTTTTCCAAAGCTACGCGCTGTATCCGCATTTCACGGTTTTTGAGAATATGGCGTTTGGTTTGCGCTTGCGCAAATATGCCGAAAAAGAAATTCAGGAAAGAGTTCATAACGCTGCCGAGCTTTTGGATATTGGGCATTTACTTCAGCGCAAGCCTAAAGAGCTGTCAGGCGGTCAGCGTCAGCGCGTGGCCATGGGACGTGCTATTGTGCGCAAGCCTAAAGTTTTTCTTATGGATGAACCGCTGTCTAATTTAGATGCAAAACTGCGTGTGCAAATGCGGGCGGAATTGCAAAAATTGCACCGCCAGCTGGGAGTTACCACTATCTATGTGACTCACGACCAGACGGAAGCCATGACTTTGGGGGACCGCATCGTTTTGATGCATGGCGGATATATTCAGCAGCATGCTGCTCCGCTGGAAATTTACGATCATCCCGTGAATAAATATGTAGCAGGTTTTGTGGGCAGTCCTTCGATGAACTTTCTGCAGTGTAAGTTTGTTGCCGCTGGCGGTCAGCTAAAAGTCAAAGCTGAAGGTGTAGAACTGCCCTTGCAAAATGAGCGCTTTGCTGTTCTGAAGGACAAAGCTTCCAATCTAGACGGCAAATCTGTGTGGTTCGGTATTCGCCCTGAAGATATTTACGATGCCAAAATGGCGCATCCTCAGGAGAATTGCGTGACAGTTAAGGCAATGGTTGAAGTCTTTGAGCCGATGGGAGCTGAAGTTTATCTGCATGTAAATATTGGCGGGACCGTAGCCGTAGCGCGCATAGATGCTCGCACTGGTTTGCGCGTAGGCGATGATGCGGAGCTGGTGCTCGATATGAGCAAGGCGCATTTGTTTGACGGTGCTGACGAGAAGTCTCTTCTGTTACAATAGAGGAGCGATTTATGCGACAGCCTGGTCCGCGTTGGCAGCGTTGGACGTAGCGTCTGTTTTGACTATGGTTTTGATAAGGAACGCATAATATGGCAACTATCATGAGAGCATCGGAAAAGCATGGCGCTGAGCCTACAGAATATTTCCTGATCGGAGAAGATAACGGCCAGAAGTTACGCATTTACCAGCGCCGTATTTTGGTTGCCGGCTTGCGCGAATTGGGAATTAAGGATACATCGCGCTGTCAATTGGCGCTTTTATTAGGCCATCATTCTTCGGGAGAAGATTGGGTAGATGTAGCTGCTGCTGTTAAAGTCCGTTCTCAAGACGGTCAGTATGGGGATAATGTCTGGCGGGTAGCCCGGGCCATGGCTGAGCAGCGTTATCCCACCTTAGAAGTTGTGGGCTGGGCGACCACGCATCCCAATATGGGATTGGAGCTTACTACGGCAGAACGGGAATTGCATGCGCGTTATTTTCCTAAATCTTATCACGTGATCTACGTGAGCGATCCAGTCAGTAACGAACGCTGCTTCTATTATCAGCAGGCCGGTTCTTTAGCTCCTGCGGGGGGATTTAGAGTCTATGGCAAGGGCGACAACGATAAAGGGGAAGCAACTAAAATGGAACGTGAGAATATTAAGCGTCAGGATGAGCGGATCCGCGACCGTTATTTAGAGCATGGTCTGGATAAAGTTATTAAACGTTTGGATAGTCCAACTGTGCGCACCGTAGATTGGATCATTATAGGTATGCTGATCTTGGTGTTAGGGCTAGTTATGCTGAAGCCCCAAAAAGAAGCTAAAGTAGATGATAGTCTTTTGAAGAAAATCGAAGTTATTTCTACCAATGTCAGTGAAGTTAATAGCCGGGTCAGCCGTTTGGAAAGCCAGCTGAAAGCAGTTAACGCTATTGACGCAGAGCTGAAGCTTCCCGGTGCGGTTACAGATGCTGGCCTTAAGAGTTCACCGTCGGCTAGCAGTAAAAATGAGGTAACGCCTTCGCCTTCAGCAAAAACTGATAAGGCCAAAACTGGGCGCAAAGTTAATGGCGTTGAAGTCGGCTCTAAAGTCTCTTTGCATACTATAGCTTCTGGGGATACGCTGTACTCGATTTGCGAGCAGTATTACGGTACTGCTTCGGTGGAAATGGCTGAAGCTTTGGGAAGCTACAATAAGCTTACCCCTCCTAATTACGATCTTTTCCCGGGTGAAATCCTGAAGATACCCGAAGAATCTGTATTGAAGCGCTAAATACTGTTCGTCTCTAGGCGAGGTGTCGCAGCCGTGATACCTCGTTTTTTTATGCGTCTGAGGTAAGCGTATGCTCGTTAGGTATGCCGGAAGAAGCAGGTTTAGCAAAATACATTCTAATCGTTGCTGGATGTTTTTTTTGTTGCTGTGTTTAGGTCTAGAGGGAAGTTGTCTGATGAATAAAGCTTGTGCGAAGAATAGCAGTTGCGGTTTAGTGAAAGTGGCTTTAGCCAATGTTATGAGCGTACCCGATTGGGATGGTGAACGCGTGACCCAGGCTCGTTTTGGTGAGCAGCTGCAGATAATTGGGCAAAAAGGCTCTTGGTGTAAAGTCCTAGTTAGCGATCAAGAGCGCGGTGATCGGGGATATCTGGGCTGGACGCCTAAAATAAACCTTGCCTTAGGGGAGCGCATCCCCTCCGAAAAATGTATGCGGGTTAAATCGTTGCGTGGCTATCTCTTGGCAGAGCCTAAGGCTGATAGTCAGCAAATTATGACAGTTTACGCTAACAGCTATTTACAGGAGGTGACTCAGCAGGGTGATTGGTACGCGGTAAAAATGCCGGGCCAAAAACGCCAGGCTTGGATTAATAAGTCCGAAGTTTTGGAGGATTTGCTGCCACCTAGCGGGGAGAGTCTGATCGATGAAGCCAAACGCTTCTTGGGAACGCCTTATTTGTGGGGCGGCATGAGTGCTTTGGGCATAGACTGCTCAGGGCTAACTTATACGGTCTATGAGCGTCACGGCTTGTTGCTGCCGCGTGATGCCGATGAACAGTATCAATGCGGCGAGCCCGTGGAAGCTACAGAACTGCGTGGGGGAGATTTACTGTTTTTTGGGCGTCCAGGGCGCGTTACTCATGTAGGCATGTATATCAGCAATGGTCTGTTTATTCACGCCTCCAGCAGCCGCGGCGTTTCAGTCATGTCTTTGCAAGAATCGGAGCGTTACCGCTATTATTTAGGAGCGCGCAGGATTCTGGAATAAATACTCTGTGCGCTCCAGCTTTGCCCTTAAAGGTATTGTCGTTTAGTTAGCGATCAGCTAACCGCAAACTATCTGTCTCCCCCTAAATGTCCAATGCCGTTGGGCCTTGAGTTAACGGCATAGGCCCTTATGGAATGACGGAATAGAAAATGGCTATTTAGCCTTGGGCCTCTAATTTTATTTTGATGGTGAACATTTTATCGGCGCGCCAGACGTTGAGCAAAATAGTATCTCCTGGATGGTATTTTTCCAGAATCTTTTGCATATCATGCGCTGAGGTGATAGTTTGCCCGTTAATAGCGCTGATAGCATCGCCGCTGCGCAGTTTGGCGCGTTTGGCTGGTGAGCCTTCGGCAGCGCTTTTAACTAGGACGCCGTTTTTTACCCGGATACTGTAATCGGTGGCTTTTTCGGGCGTGAGAGTCTCTCCGCTGATACCAAGCCAGGCCCGTCCTCCACTGCGGCGTGGGCTGGAACTGTGTTTCGTACTGTCAGAGGCATCAGAAGCAGAGGCGCTGGCGTGATTGTGCGAAGGGCTGGCCAGAACTTCTTTGGCAACTTTGCGCAGTGTAGAGATGGGAATAGCGAAAGCTAAGCCTTGAGCTTTGTCGTAGCCGTTGGCCGGTCCATTATATACTAAAGCGTTTATGCCTATTAGCTCGCTGCGCATATTGAACATACCACCTCCCGAAGAACCGGGATTAATGGCGGCGTCGGTTTGGATCAGATCGCGGTATTTTATGCCTTTAGTCTCCACGTTGCGGTGCAGGCTGCTGACCATGCCTATAGTTACTGTGCCGGTAAAACCTAAGGGATCGCCAATTGTAATGACGGTTTGGCCCACTTTTACCTGTTCGGGATCCCCTAAGCGGGCGGGGATAAGGCCGTTGGCATTGATTTGCAGTACGGCTAAATCGCTGTCTTTGGCCAGCTGATATATAGAGGCATTAAAAATTTTTTTGTTAAATAGCTGCACTTTAACGCTTTCAGCGTTCTTGACGACGTGAGCGTTGGTGACGATAAATCCGTCGGCGCTGATAATCACCCCGGAGCCTATGCCGGGTTTGTCCTGATTTTTGCGGTAGGTGCGCACGGAAACCACGCTTTTTTGAGCGCGGTCTATAACTTTTATGCGCTGTTCCTCTTCGCTGGCGCGGCAGGGCAGACTGCAGCTTATCCAAGCTATTCCCAAGGCTAAGGTGATGAACATTAGGAATCTGCAACGCAATAATTTGTGGCGCACGGCGGCCTCCCTGTAGTTTTGGATTTACTTACGAGCGTTATTATATCACGAATCTCCGTATTGTGCCGCTGTCTAGCTGCTTACTTCGGCATTTTGGATACCTAGATCGTTTAATTTTTCCACTAATGTTAAGGGATTGATGAGATCGGGAACGGAAATGGTGGCACTGACCAGAGAATGATCGCCCTCTTTGTGGACATCAAATTTAATAGTGCTGATGTTCAGATCGGCAAAGAGTTTTTTGATCTCCTTAATTTGTTTGCTGCGTCTTTCTAAGGTAAACTCTAAGTGCAGATAATGGTGGGCACCTAGGTCCTGCTCCAGCATACGCAGGCTAACTAGGGTTAGCAGGGCTATTAATGTGGTGGCCAAAGCGCCTACATAACAGGCCGAACCAGCAGCCATCCCTATTGCTGCAACTACCCAGAGCGTGGCTGCGCTGGTAAGGCCCCGCACTGTCGCCCCATGCTTGAGGATCGTGCCCGCGCCTAAAAAACCAATGCCGCTGACGACTTGAGCGGCTATGCGGGCGGGATCGTTAACCTTACCCACTTCGCGGAAGGCAGTGAGGGAAAGTATAGTAAACAGCGCTGAGCCTAAAGAAACTAAAATATGGGTGCGCAGTCCGGCAGACCGGTTCATTAGCTCGCGTTCCCAGCCGATAAGCGCTCCTAAAACGGCGGCAGCGACCAAGCGTACAATAACATCAATATCCCAATCAGCAATCAAACCGTTTCTCCTCACCGTTTAACCGGGCTAATGTTTTACCCCTCCAACCCTTTACGGTGTCATTTAGTTAAGAAAATATAGCTACTGCATATACAGATAAAGCAGATCACCAGTCCCGCGAAAGGTGCCTCTGAATTATGCAAAGTAGCGCTGGCGCGTAAGCAGGTGCAAGCGATAACTTATATGCGAAATACTAACTAATACTAACTATGACATTGCCGTCTCAATGACATTGCCATCTTTGAGGGGAGTCAGATGGTTCGCTAATAGTTGGGTAATCGCTAACTACATAACCTTAGGGCTTTGGGTTAGCGTTTAAGCAATTTTTGCTGGGTAAAGGACTTCTAACTGACTCTGCTAAATATTCCTTTCATTTAGCTATATGCCTTGTATCCGACATAAGTTAGCTATAGCTTGGGTGGTAATTTAGTTGATATAGTTAGCTAATTGGATAACCAGCGATAATTTTACCTTTCAGCTGGCGAAGCCATGTTGGACCCTTTGCAGCGGCATTATATTGACGGAAGGTGTAAAGTGCGCGAATCTAAGCCATTAGGCTTAATATTGCTGTTTGTATTTTTTGGTCTGATAGGGCAGTATTTGTATAAAGCCGGAGTGTCGCAGCCGGAAATGTCCAATATAATAGACGGACTGAATCTAGACTGGAGGCAGCTGACCCAAGGCCAGCTGGGTGCGCTTGGGAAAATGGTGCTGCATTCTCTGCAGCTGGTGCTTAATCCTTATTGTTTTTCAGGCCTGATGGCTTATGCCCTTTCTACCGTATGCTGGCTGGCTATTTTGAGCAAGGTAGATTTGAGCTTTGCATACCCCATGATCAGCATTGGCTATGTGGCCGTGCTGCTGATGGGAGCGCTGGTCTTCGGCGAAGAAGTGACCCTGCTGCGCTGGCTAGGAGTTCTGCTGATCGGAATTGGCATAATATCCATATTCTCTGAAGAATGGGTGAGCGCTCACGGTTTTCCAGTCGCTGGCGTTTTGTTGGCAGTCTCTTTAACGCTTTGGGGAACTGGGCAAAGTGTTAAGCCAGCTGAACATTTCGACAAGCCCGTGCTTTTTTTGGCGGTGACGTTAGGCTTAGGAATTATAGGACAAATCCTATTTAAGATAGGCATGAATCGGCAGATCAATAAAGAGCGCGTAAAAAACATCGGCAGCGATGTCAAGGCGGTGGCGCAGCGCGATCTCTCTAAAGCTATTGAGGCTGTAACTACTGCTTTGCGCTTATTTTTTAGTCCTTTTGTTTTCGCGGGACTGGCAGCTTACGGAATCTCAACAGTATTGTGGGTTATGCTGCTTAAGGTTGTCCCGTTAAGTTTTTTGTATCCTTTGCTCAGCGTAGGCTATGTAGTTATTTTGCTGGTGAGCGTATTGGCGTTTCATGAACGGGTTTCGTTCTTGCGCTGGTATGGCGTCTTCATGATTTGTTACGGTATTGTGGTTATCTTTGCGGAAGACATGATTAGCCGTTATCTATTCGCTTTTGTATCCCTCCTGGTTCTGTTAGCTCTGGTGCTAGGCGGCTTTACAATGCGCCGCCGCCGGATGGAGCAGGCGTAAGAGGAATAAGCTTCTGGGCTTATTTTTTAGTAGTTTAATCTTTTTTTTGTATAGTAGGAAAGTTAAGCGCAGCAAAGGAATTTTATATTATTGGCATGAGAGAAAGGCTGCAAGGCTTTATGGGATATAAGCATATGACGACTGTCCGCGATGTGGGGCTGTCTTTTTTCGTAGGTGATACATTGGAAGAAATGGGACCATTGTATAAGCCTCAGCAGTCGCGCATTGTTTTGCCCGAAGACAGTGGTGATATTACCGTTTTGCTTTCGCAGCCATACTTGGGAGCAGACGATGATTTGGGACGTGAGCTTCTGCGCCATTTTTTAGATAATTACAGCTATTGCAAAGCCAGAGAGCACCGTTTGATTCTGATACATCAGGCGGTCCGCTTGGCTTCAGTTACCGCTTATCCTCGTTTTGCAGAAGCCATTTACGGTTTTCTTAAACGCAATGGAATTCTGCTGGTATGTGAATTTTCAGCGCGCAGTTTGAACGTAGTGGATAGCCTCAAATTTGGGCGTTTGGCCGGAATTGAAGAAATATACCGCTGCCTTATATCTTCGCAGAAAGTGATACGTTTGTAATGAGCATTCCAACTATTTCTTTAGTCGTTCCTACCTATAACGAACGCGAGAATTTGCCTTTGTTGCTGGACAAAATTTTTGCGGCTTTGCATAAGTATAATATATCCGGCGAGGTCGTTGTTGTGGACGATAATTCTCCCGATGGCACCGCTGATTTAGCTGAGGAGCTGGGCAAAACTTACCCGGTGCGCGTAGTGCGGCGTGAAGGCAAACTGGGCCTTTCATCTGCGGTTATAGCTGGCTGGAACGCTGCTTTAGGTGAGCTGGTAGGTGTTATCGATGCTGATCTGTCGCACGATCCCAATATTTTGCCGGATATGGTCTATTCCATTACCCATGGCGGTGCTGATGTAGCGTTGGGAAGCCGCTATATTCCCGGTGGCGGCGTCAGCAATTGGCCTTGGTACCGTCGCATAACTTCTTTGGTCGCTGTCTTGATGGGACGTCTTATAGCTCCAGTCAACGACGTGACTTCCGGATATATGGTCTTTCGCAGAGAGATAATCCGCGACGTGGAACTTGATCCTATTGGGTTTAAGATAAACTTGGAAGTGCTGATAAAGGCTCATTACAAAACGGTTACCGAGGTACCTTTTATCTTTGTCGATCGTTATGCCGGCAAGAGCAAGTTTAATGGCGGTGAAATTAAAGCTTATCTCATTCATTTGAGCCGTCTGTTTGCTTACTGGATTCGTGTGCGCCCGCAGCGTCAGCGCATTAAATATACCAAGTGTCCGCTACCTGCTGAGCAGGATTCATAATTGCAAAAAGAAATATTATAAAGTTAAACAATTTAACGGCACAATGCTCTCACTCAAGATAAACAGAATTGATCTGAGTTATTGGAGAAGAGCTGACGAAGGGCTGATGTATTGATTGGCTTTAAAGGGGCAGCTTGCAGATGGTTAAAAAAGTTATGGTCATAGATGATACGGCTGACATGCGCTTGCAGCTGACAACTTATCTCCAGTTTGCCGGTATGGATACCTGCGATACCGGAGATATTGACAGCGTTGTGCCTATGGCTATTCAGGAAAAACCAGATGCTATTATTTGTGATTATACTATGCCGGAAGCTGACGGTGTTGAAGTCCTTTATATGATCCGAGAGCATCAAGAACTGCAGGATGTGCCGGTCGTCTTATATTCTTGCGCCTTTGATTCCCGCAATAGCGACTTCATGAAATTAAAGCGCGAAGGATTTGCTGGGATTCTAGAAAAAAATTTGGAGACGATCGCCACTGATTTGACGGAATTGTTAGGCTGGTAAGTTTGGAAGATTCAGCGCAGAAAGTCAATAGTTCTGAGCCTGCACCTGTGCTCTGTGAAAGAAAATCTCGTCGGGCCTTTATATTTACGATATGTGCCGCTGTGTTTTGGCTGGCAGCGGGTTTCATTAATTGTTACGAGCTGCATCAAAACGGTTATAGGCAGCTTAATAGTTCTTTGGGCCAAACAGCGACTGCGTTCAGCCATGCCCTAAACGCTCGCAGTGAATTGCTGAGCGGGCAAGCTGAAATTTTGGCTAAAGACCCGCACTGGCAAGCCTTTCTCTCTAAGTCAGGGGAGCAGGATAGCCCCGGGGATGTCTCTCAAGGCAGTGAACAAATGCAGAGATTTTTGCAAGAATCTTTGCAGACAGCTGATGCCAATGTGCTGTTATTGCTCAACGATAAGAAGCAGGTCGTCTGTTCTGCGGAACGCCAGCTGTATAATGCGCTGCAGGAAACGCTGGCTGTGACCGAAGCTGGCACTGCTTCAGAAGAAAAAACTGAAAGCGATAAGCAAGACTCGGTTTTGCCGGCTCTGGGTACGCTTTTGGAGCAGCCAGCGGTAGGGGCCGCTTATGAATTTGCTGAGCCTCGCAGTGGCTATATGTGCCTGAAAAGTGACGGGGCTGTCATTAATGCGGTAATCGTGCCTATTTTGGAAGACAATAAGATCAAAGGGGCATTTTTGCTGGGTGAAGTTCTTTCCGATCGGCTTTTGAGTGAATGTACTCAGGGTATGATGGAAGGCGTACTGACTTTGGTCGCTAATCACAAGGTTGTGGCTGCTTTCGACAAGCGTACCGCCAGGCGTCCAGCGCCGCTGCTGCTGACCTCTTTGGAAGATATGGCTGAAAAGTGGCAGCCAGCTAATGCGTCGCAAAAAATTACCCTTAAAGAGGGTGAAGCCAACGCGCTGCCAGAGAGAATGGAGATTGCTGGACGCCCTTGGAGCGTATTATCTATAGAACTAACTAGTGGCGGAAAAGCGCCTGTAGGCTGGGTCTTATTTTTAGCAGATACAGTATCAGTTGAAGATACTGTGCGCAGCAATGGCTGGTTTTTTATAATCGCTACCGTTTTGTTTTTGCCGTTTGCCTATTTCTTAGCTTGGAAGCTTTAATCTTGGGTCTAGGAAATTAACTGACTGCGCCCGCGTAAATGGCAATATCTTGAATTGTGGCTTTGCAGTTGCGTTTGTCGCCTAAGCATCTTCAGCATCCGCCTTGGCTTTGGCTGGTGACTGGTTTGGCTAGTGACTGACAGGAGTCGGAAGAGCTGGCCTGGGAGTCGCTGCGTGGGCCTCGCCGGGAAGGGCTTTTTCCCAAGCTTCAACTTTTTCTTTGATGCTTTCTGACTGCTCGCGGTACTGGTGCACTAAGCTCTGCAAACCTTCACGTACACTCGGCTCTGAAGTAATGCTTTTAATATCTTCGGTGGTCTTGGCTAGATTCTCTAGTTTATGAGCTGCCTTGCGCAGTTTAGCGCGGTATTGTGGATCATCAGCTATTTTTCTTGTATTGGATTCCGCCTGTTCGCTGAGGTATTTGAAACGCTCAGTTTCCCTTTGTGCTGTTATAAGCATACCTTCTATTTGCTTCTGCGAACTGTTAAGGCGTTTGTTAAAGTCTTCGGTTTTTTCGTGCAGGCGGGGGCGTAAAGTGCTTAGACGCTCTGCACCAATATCTATTTGTACGTTGATGCGGTCGATCTGCTGCATAGCGCTGATTTGGGCCTCGTCGAGGCTATTGTAAAGATCGCGTTTATTGACGTCCAAATGTGCGGTGGCGATTTTTAATTCATTTGTATAAAAACGAGCGTTAGAGGCTAAATCTTGGATGGTAGATTTTAGTTTGGGATCCGATAATGTTTTGCGGTATTCTTCGGTCATGTCTGCTATTTGAGCGACTGCAGTTTGGCCATCTTTATATTTCATGCCGTGAGAAGTGATGCCACGGTCCAGCACGATTATGCTGCCGTTGCGCAAGTATTCGCTGGAACTGCCTGGCTGTATGTCAAGCCAGAAATTGCCAGTTTGGGCGGTGTTGACATCTATGACGCTGTCAATGGGAATGCGTACACCAGCATCGGTGTGAATAGTAACTATAATATTGGCGTTATCGCCATACTGTTTGCGCTGCTCAGGAGTCGTGAAATTAATGTCATCGATGGTTCCTACAGATATTCCAGCCAGCTTAACATCAGTACCAGTTGTTATGCGATCACCTTCGGACATTACAAGGTTATAGGTATTTCCCAATAGTTTGCTGTCTCGCGTATAGCTGGAGGGCACAATAATAAAAAAGGCTATTAAGACTATAATACCTATGAAACCTACTTTGGCTTCTTGGGACATGGAGATACCTCTTTTTGCTTTAGCGCCGCTATGGCGAAAAACTTTTCGCACGGGAATTGCTGGAGCTTAACATATAATAAGCTGGTGGTCTAAGTTGTAATATCATTTAGTTAGCGATCAGCTAACTTGCGAAACTATCTGACTCCCCCT